>NZ_JASJSU010000114.1:0-13546 GCF_030237045.1 Stenotrophomonas maltophilia group sp. Smal17 | reverse complement strand
GGGCCGGGCTGCGCAGCTGCCGGTGATCTTCCTGACCGCCCGCAATGATGAAGTGGACCGCGTGCTCGGCCTGGAACTGGGGGCCGACGACTACATGACCAAGCCGTTCTCGCCGCGCGAGCTGGTGGCGCGGGTGCGTGCTCGCCTGCGCCGTGCCGCACCGCTGGCGACA
The DNA here is from genome assembly GCF_030237045.1 of Stenotrophomonas maltophilia group sp. Smal17. NCBI lineage: Bacteria > Pseudomonadati > Pseudomonadota > Gammaproteobacteria > Lysobacterales > Lysobacteraceae > Stenotrophomonas > Stenotrophomonas maltophilia group sp. Smal17. The sequence continues at coordinate 13,374 of NZ_JASJSU010000114.1, read as the reverse complement.
GCGGGCAGCGCCGAAGCGGGCTGGCAGGAGCACGGCGCATTTGCCATCGACCGCGACGGCCGCCGCATCCGCTTCAGGGGCCAGGCGCTGGACCTGACCCGCTACGAATACGCGCTGCTGGAGGCGTTGCTGCAACGCCCGGGCGCCATCCTCAGCCGTGCGCAGCTGATGGATCGCGGCTGGGACAGCAGCGCCGACAGCGCCGACCGTACCGTGGACACGCATGTAAAGACGTTGCGCGCCAAGCTGCGTGCGGCCGGTGCCAGTGATGATCCGATCCGCACCCACCGTGGCCTCGGCTACGCGCTGGAGGTCTAGCCGATGCGCCTGGTGCTGAAGCTGTTCCTGGGCTTCTTCCTGATCACCGGCATCGCCGCGTTCTTCGTGATGCGGGTGTTCGTCAATGAAGTGAAACCGGGTGTGCGCCAGGCGATGGAGTCGACCCTGGTCGATGCGGCCAACGTACTGGCCGAGATGGCCGCCGCCGACGTCAAGGACGGCACCATCCGCAGCGGCGGCTTCACCCGCAACCTGGCCAAGGCGCGGCAGCGCGACCTGAAGGCAATGGTCTGGCGCTTCCCGAAGCGCTCGCTGGATTACCGGGTGACCATCACCGACGCCCGGGGCATCGTCATCTACGACTCGCTGGGCCGCGACCTGGGCCGCGACAACTCGCGCTGGAACGATGTCTACCGCACCCTGCGCGGCGAGTACGGCGCCCGTTCCAGCCCGGAAGTACCGGGCGAGGAAGGCGATACCGTAATGCACGTGGCGGCGCCGGTATATGACCCGGCCGACGGACGCACGCTGATCGGTGTGCTCAGCCTGGCCCAGCCCAACCGCAGCATCGATCCGTTCATCGCCGCCAGCCAGCGCGCCATCATCGAGCGCGGGGCATGGCTGATCGGGCTGTCGGCGCTGGTCGGCGTACTGGTGACGATGTGGCTGACCACCGGCCTGGGCCAGCTCAGCCGCTATGCCCGCGCGGTCACCGCCGGCGAACCGGTACCGCCGCCGCGCCGACGCCGCGACGAGATCGGCGATCTCGGCCAGGCGCTGGAAACCATGCGCCGCAAGCTGGAAGGCAAGGCCTACGTCGAACAGTACGTGCAGTCACTGACGCACGAGATGAAGAGCCCGCTGGCGGCGATCCGCGGTGCCGCCGAGCTGCTGCAGGAGCCGCTACCCGAGGCCGACCGCGTGCATTTCGCGCGCAGCATCGTCGACCAGCAGGAACGGCTGACCGAGACCATCGACAAGCTGCTGGCGCTGGCCGAAGTGGAGCAGCATGGCTGGCTGCAGACCCGCGACCCGATCGCGTTGCCGGTGCTGCTGGCCGAGGCGGCGGCTGCGGCGCAGGTGCGCGCGCAGGCGGCGGGCGTACAGGTGCGCATCGGCAGCGCGCCCGACCTGTCCGTGCAGGGCGATGCCTACCTGCTGCGGCAGGCGCTGCACAACCTGATCGACAATGCCATCGCATTCTCAACAGCCGGTGCGGAGATCGCGTTGCAGGCCGAGGTGGACGGGCAGGGCGTGCGCCTGCAGGTGGCCGACCGGGGGGCGGGCATTCCGGACTATGCGCGCGATCGGGTATTCGAGCGCTTCTATTCGCTGGCGCGCCCCGCTAGTGGACGGCGCAGTTCCGGCCTGGGCCTGCCATTCGTGCAGGAGGTCGCGCGCCTGCATGACGGCCGTGCCAGCGTCGAGGCCCGTGACGGCGGCGGCACCGTGGCCAGCCTGTGGTTGCCGTTGAGCGTGCCGGGCCAGCGCCCGCGCCGCTGACTTCACACTCGCTTCAAATTCGCCACAAACCCTGCTCACCGCAGCGGTCCATCCTGCAGCCCTCTCCAACGAGGATGGACCATGAAATCCCTGAAAATGCTGCTGCGGTTCGCCATTGTCGGCGGGCTGATCCTGCTGCTGCTGGTTCCACTGATGATGATCCGAGGGGTCATTACCGAGCGCAGCGCATACCGCGACGAGGCGTTCTCGCGGGTTGCCGACAGCCGCGCCGGGGTCCAGCGCCTGGTCGGGCCGGTGCGGGTGGTGCCGTGGGTCGAGCGCCAGCAGGTCGAGGTGGTCGACGCCAAGGGCAACAAGAAGACCGAGGTGCAGGTCAGCGAAGGCCACTGGCTGCAGATGCCGGCCACGCTGGACGTGGGCGGTGAGATGCTGCCGAGCCAGCGCGAGGTCGGCCTGTTCAAGGTGCCGGTGTACAGCTGGAACGGCCAGCTGAAGGCAACGTTCGCCGTCGACGACTACCCGGTGAAGGCAGGCCGCAGCTACGGACAGCCGTATGTGGCGCTGGGCGTCTCCGACGTGCGCGGGCTGGTCGGTACGCCCAACCTGCGCGTGGACGGAAAGCAGCTGCGGCTGCTGCCAGGCGTCGAAGCGGCCAGCGAAGTCGGTCGCGGCCTGCATGCTCCCGTGGCCGGGTTCGCCAGCGACCAGGGCGGCAGCCTGGCCGCCAGTACCGTCGAACTGGAACTGCGCCTGGACGGCAGCCGCATGTTGTCGGTGGTGCCGGTGGGCGATGACACCCGCATCGCGCTGCGTTCGAGCTGGCCGCATCCGTCGTTCAGTGGTGCATTCCTTCCCAACGAGCGACGCGTCAATGCGCAGGGCTTCGATGCACGCTGGGCGGTGTCTTCGCTGGCGTCCGACGCGCAGCGCCAGCTGCGCAGCGACGGCGCGATCGATTCGCAGGCGGTGACCGTGTCGCTGGTCGATCCGGTCGATACCTATACCCAGGCCGACCGCGCTTCCAAGTACGGCGTGCTGTTCGTGCTGCTCACCTTCGTCGGCTTCATCCTGTTCGAACTGATCAAGTCGCTGCGCATCCATCCGCTGCAGTACCTGATGGTGGGCCTGGCGCTGGCGATCTTCTTCCTGCTGCTGATCAGCCTGTCCGAGCACATCGCGTTCTGGAAGGCCTACCTGGTCTCGGCCGTGGCCTGCATCGGGCTGCAGGCGGTGTACCTGGCCAACGTGCTGGGCCACTGGAAGCGCGGCCTCGGCTTTGCTGCACTACTGACCGTGCTGTACGGCGCACTGTATGGGCTGCTGGTGTCGGAGAACAACGCGCTGCTGATGGGGTCGCTGCTGCTGTTCGTGATCCTGGCGCTGGCGATGTGGGTGACCCGCCGGGTCGACTGGTATGCGCTTGGCGCGGAACTGAAGTAAGGAGGACGCCATGGGCTGGCGCCACGGATTGCGGCAACGGGCACGGCAGGGCATTCCGGCCCTGCTGGAAGTGGATGCACTGCTGCAGGCACATGGTGTGCTGGCGGCCCTGCCGGGGGCACGGATCGCCCCCGGCCTGGTCCGCTTCCAGCTGGCCGCGGTCACCTGCGAGGGATTGCAGGGCCAGGGATTGGACTGGTTGCAGGGTGCGCGGCAGGGACGCGGCGCGCTGGCGGGCAGGGTGCCACGCTACCGGCCATGGAAGGCCGGAGCGGAGGCGCTGGCCGAGATCGGCATCGGCGGCCTGCCGGAGGACTGGCCGGCACATGCGGCGGTGTACGGCTGCAGCAGCATCGACCGGCGGCACTGGTTGCTGCTGCTGCCGGCGCGGGCGCAGCTGTGGCTGGGCTGGAGTGGGTGAGGTGGCTTGGCAGGTGCGAACCAACCACTCTCCTGTGGGTGCGAACCTTGGTTCGCACGCTCCCGCCCATGACCGATGGGACGGTATCACCGCGCCCCTGCTGGCTAGACTCGACGGGTTGATGATCGAGCCGAAGGGCAGGGGTGCGGCGTGTTGAAGTGGAGCGGGCTGAAGTGGGGTGTGCTGGCGGTAGCGCTGGCGATGGGGGGCAATGCAGGGGCGCAGCAGCGCGAGACGGTGGACCTGGACATGGTCAGCCGCATCCGCCAGGAGGCCTTCCATCGTTCGCAGGTGATGGACACCTTCAGCTACCTCACCGAGCGCATCGGCCCGCGCCTGACCAATTCCCCGGCGATGGGCCGCGCCAACGCCTGGACCCGTGGCAAGTTCAACGAATGGAAGCTGGACAACGTCCACGACGAAGCCTTCGATGATTTCGGCCGTGGCTGGGAGTTCACCTCGGCCAGCGTGGAAATGCTGGGCGACCGCATCCAACCGCTGCATGCGCTGCCCAAGGCCTGGACGCCGGGTACGAACGGCCCGGTGGAAGGCGAACTGGTGCAGGTCGAGATCAAGAAGCCCGAAGACATCGAGAAGTACCGCGGCAAGCTGCGCGGCAGGATCCTGTTGCTGGGCGAGGCGCGCGAGTACAAGCGCGGCACCGAGGCAGATTCGCATCGCCACGACGCCACCTCGCTGGAAGGCCTGCAGGAATTCACCCTGCCCAAGGACCAGGACGCCACCGCCGAGCGCGCCAAGCGGGTCAAGGAATACCAGGAGCGCCAGGCGCTGGCGAGCAAGGTCAATGCGTTCTTCGTCGAAGAGGGCGCGCTGGCCTCGATCAGCATCAGCAGCTGGGACAACGGCATCATCCGTGTTGCCGGAGGTGGTTCGCGCAAGGCCGGTGAATCGGTGGGCATCCCCGAGCTGGCGATGATCAGCGAACACTTCAACCCGCTGGTGCGCGCGCTGAAGGCCAAGCAGACCGTGCGCCTGCGCGTGGACGTGGCCGCGCGTTTCACTGACGAAGCCGACCAGCCCGGTTACAACACGCTGGCCGAGATCCGCGGCAGCAGCAAGCCCGATGAGGTGGTGATGATCGGCGCGCATATGGATTCGTGGCACAGCGGCACCGGCGCGGCCGACAACGCCGCCGGCGTGGCGGTGATGATGGAGGCCATGCGCATCCTCAAGGCCACCGGTGCCAAGCCGAAGCGGACCATCCGCGTGGCGCTGTGGAGTGGCGAGGAGCAGGGCCTGATCGGCTCGCAGGCCTATGTGGCCAAGCACTTCGGCCAGTTCCCGGAACCCACCGACCCGGCGCAGAAGGCATTGCCGGCCTCGCTGCGCGAGCCGACCGGTGCGCTGCGCAAGACGCGCGACTACAGCAAGTTCCAGGTGTACTTCAACATGGACAACGGCTCGGGCCGCTTCCGTGGCATCTACGCCCAGGAAAACCTGGCGGCGATGCCGATCTTCGAAGCCTGGCTGGCGCCGTTCCATGACGTGGGCGCCACCACCGTGGCCACCCGCAACACCGGCAGCACCGACCACATCAGCTTCGACCGCATCGGCCTGCCGGGCTTCCAGTTCATCCAGGACCGTCTGGACTACTTCAGCAACGTCCACCACAGCCACCTGGACACCTGGGACCACGCCGAGCCGGAAGATCTGAAGCAGGCCGCGGCCATCGTCGCCTCGTTCGCCTACAACGCCGCCATGCGCGAGCAGCCGTTCCCGCGCAAGGCTGAACCATAAAAGGGGACGGAGGGGATTAAGTCGTTTCTCCCCTCCGCTTCCCGTCCGTAGCCGCATCGGCTCGGCAATCGCGACTTAATCCCCTCCGTCCCCTTTTTCCGTCGGGGGCGGTGGGCTGGTAAAATCGGGGGATTCCCGTTCCCCGAGCGCCTCATGATCTGCCGCACCCGCTTCGCCCCCAGCCCCACCGGTTACCTGCACATCGGCGGTGCCCGCACCGCGCTGTACTGCTGGCTGGAGGCCCGCCACCGCGGCGGCGAGTTCGTGCTGCGCATCGAGGACACCGACCGTGAACGCAGCACCCAGGGCGCGATCGACGCCATCCTGGAGGCGATGGAGTGGCTGGGCCTGGATTACGACGAGGGCCCGATCTACCAGACCGAGCGCGTCGCCCGTTACCAGGAAGTGGCCGAGCAGCTGATCGCCAGCGGCAAGGCGTACTACGCCTACGAAACCCGCGAAGAGCTGGACGCGATGCGCGAAGCCGCCATGGCCCGGCAGGAAAAGCCGCGCTACAACGGCGCCGCGCGCGAGCTGGGCCTGCCGTACAAGGACGACCCGAACCGCGTCATCCGCTTCAAGAACCCGCTGGAAGGCACGGTGGTGTTCGACGACCTGATCAAGGGCCGCATCGAGATCGCCAACAGCGAGCTGGATGACATGGTCATCTTCCGCCCGGACGGCTACCCCACCTACAACTTCGCAGTGGTGGTGGACGACTGGGACATGGGCATCACCGAGGTCATCCGCGGCGACGACCACATCAACAACACCCCGCGCCAGATCAACCTGTACGAAGGCATCGGTGCGCCGGTGCCGAAGTTCGGCCACATGCCGATGATCCTGGACGAGCAGGGCGCCAAGCTGTCCAAGCGCACCGGCGCGGCCGACGTGATGCAGTACAAGGACGCCGGCTACCTGCCCGACGCGCTGCTGAGCTACCTGGCCCGCCTGGGCTGGTCGCACGGTGACCAGGAGCTGTTCAGCCGCCAGGAACTGATCGAGCTGTTCGACGTGAAGGACTGCAATTCCAAGGCCTCGCGCCTGGACATGGCCAAGCTGGGTTGGGTCAACCAGCACTTCCTGAAGACCGAGGATGTGGCTGCCATCGTGCCGCACCTGGTCTACCAGCTGCAGAAGCTGGGCCTGGACGTGGCCGCCGGCCCCGCCCCGGAGGACGTGGTGATCGCGCTGCGTGAACGCGTGCAGACCCTGAAGGAAATGGCCGAGAAGGCCGTGGTCTGGTACCAGCCGCTGGCCGAGTACGACGAAGCGGCGGTGGCCAAGCACTTCAAGGCCGGTGCCGAGGTGGCGCTGGGCAAGGCCCGCGAGCTGCTGGCGGCGCTGCCGGAGTGGACCGCCGAGTCGGTGGGCGTGGCCCTGCACGACGTGGCCGCCGCGCTGGAAATCGGCATGGGCAAGGTCGCCCAGCCGCTGCGCGTGGCCATCACCGGCACCCAGGTCAGTCCTGACATTTCCCATACCGTGTACCTGGCCGGCCGCGAACAGGCCTTGAAACGCATTGATGTGGCCATCACCAAGGTAGCAACGGCCTGAGGCATCCTTGCCAGGCCCGAACCGGAGAACACGCATGCCCGCCAAGACCGCCACTGCCTGTACCGCCCCGCACCACCACGTCCACGACGCATCGGATTTCGTGGCGGTGGTCGAGCGTGTCTCGCGCGAACGCGGGCTGCGCCTGACCCCGATCCGCGCCAACGTACTGAAGCTGATCGCCGAGGCCGGCAAGCCGGTCAAGGCCTACGAGCTGCTGGAATGGGTGCGCAACGGCAAGGGCGTGGGCGCCGATGCCCCGCCCACCGTGTACCGTGCGCTGGACTTCCTGATGGCCAACGGCTTCGTGCACAAGCTGGAATCGGTGAATGCCTTCGTGGCCTGCCATCACCCCAGCAGCGCGGCGCACTCGGTGCCGTTCCTGATCTGCAACAGCTGCCACAGCGCGGTGGAACTGGAAGACCGCGAGATCGTCACCCAGCTGGAAAAGCGCGCCAAGGAGCTGGGCTTCCAGCCGCAGGCACAGACCCTGGAAGTGCACGGGCTCTGCGCGCGCTGCGCCGGGTAACGCAACGGTAGTGCCGGCCGCTGGCCGGCATGGGAGCGGGGTCGGATCCATTCGCCATTGGCAAAGGGATCTGACCCCGTTTCATATCGGCGCAACCGGGCCTGTACCCTAGTCCATCGGCTTGGTCGCGGTATCCACCCGCACGATCACCGACATGCCTGGACGCAGCTGTGCTGCCAGCTTCTGCTCCCCGTCGATCCTGATGCGCACCGGCAGCCGCTGCACCACCTTGGTGAAGTTGCCGCTGGCGTTGTCCGGGCGCAGCACGCTGAACTCGGACCCGGTGGCGGGCGCGATCTCCTCCACGCGGCCGCTCAGCACCTGGCCGTGGAAGGCGTCCACCGAGAACGAGGCGGGCTGGCCGATCGCCATCTGCCAGGTCTGGCCTTCCTTGTAGTTGGCGACCACCCACAGCGTGTCAGGCACCAGGAACAGCAGCTGCGAACCGGCGGCCACGTACTGGCCCACGCGCACGCTGGCCTCGCTGATCTGGCCGTCGCGCGGTGCGTGGATCACCGTATTGGCCAGGTCGATGCGGGCCAGTTCCAGTTGTGCCTGCGCGCTCTCCACCTGCGCTTCCAGGCTCTTGCGTGCCACCCGGGTCGATACCAGCGTTTCCTCGGCGATGCGGATCTGCGCCTGCGACTGCTGCACGCTGGCCTGCGCCGAGGCCTGGCTGGTGCGGAACTTGTCGCGGTCGTTGATCGACACCAGCTGCTGTGCGGCCAGTTCCTCGTAGCGGCGGGCCTCGTTGCGCGAGCGCTGCAGTTCGGCCTGGCCCGCCGACAGCGTGGCGTGTGCGGAGGCGATCTGCGCACGGTTCTGCGCCTGCGACTGGTCCGAATTGGCCAGTGCCGCGCGTGCGCTGTCCAGCGTCGCCTGTGCCTGGGCGACACGTTGCGCATAGATGCGGTCATCGATGCGCAACAGCGGTTCGCCCTTCTTTACATGCTGGAAGTCCTTGACCAGCACCTCGGTCACGTAGCCGTTCACCTGCGGCGCCATCACCGTGATCTGCCCGCGCACATAGGCGTTGTCGGTCACCATCACGCTGCTGGTGAAGGGCCACAGGTGCCAGGCACGCAGGATCAGTGCGATCCCCAGCAACGCCACCACCACCATCACCACCACGCTGCGCGCGCTGGGCTTGAGGTATTTCGGCGCGGCCGCCGGCGCCGCGGGCGTGGGCGCAGGCGCCGCATCGGTCGGTGGCGGCGGGGTGACGTTGTCGGCGTCGATGTCGTCTGGGCGGGGCGGGACAGGGGGCATGGCGATCAACTCAACGGGGCGCGACCGGCGTGGCCGCAGCAGGGGACGTGGGGTGGCGCTTGCGCCATTGCTTGAGCACGGCGGTACGCAGCGACAGCAGCAGCAACCAGCACAGGAAGCCGATGGCCAGCCAGCCGCTCAGGGTGAACACATCATTGAAGCCGCGCACATTGGCTTCGCGGCGTGTGATCTGCGCCAGCTGCGCGCTGCCCTGCGCGCTGCGCAGGACCGGATCGGTGATCTGTGCGCTGTACAGCTGCTGCTGCAGGCGCAGGCGCTGCGCGACCACCGGGTCGGCCGGATCGAGCTGGCTGGTCAACGCGCTGGAGTACAGCTGCTCGCGATGCAGCTGGAAGGTGCCGAGCACCGCCGAACCGGCCAGGCCGCCCAGGGTCTGGGTGATCGACAGCGTGACCAGGAAGGTGATCATGTGGTCCACGCCCTGCTTCAGTGCAGCGGAGATGCCGAGCATGATCAGCGGGCCCATGAACATGCCGGCGCCGACCGAGGCCAGGAACTGGCTGACGTAGAAGTCGTGCGGCCGGTCCAGGCTGGTGCGGTGCTGGTCGAAGAAGGCAGCGGTGCCCAGCAGCAGGATCGCCATCAGCAGCTGGGCGATCAGCCGCTTCGGACCGAACGTCAGCGACGCCGCCGCGATGCCGGTGATCACGCCGGCCAGGATCACGCCGAACAGCGGTCGCAGCTGGTCCGGGCCCATGCCCAGCGTGCGCATCAGGTTGACCACGCCGTAGGACTGCTCGGTGGTCAGGAAGCGGATCAGGAACGCGCCCACGATGAAGTGCAGCACCGGCAGGCTGGCCAGCCAGCGCGTCTGCAGCAGCGGGTTGCGGCGGTAGTGTTCGATGATGAAGGCGGTGGTGGACAGCGCAATGGAGGCGACCAGTGCCCACCCCAGCCACGGCGTATCCAGCCACCAGCGCGTATAGCCCTGTGCCAGCACGATCACCAGCAGCGCAACGGCAGGGGCGAGCAGGGCGAAGGTGAGGAAGTCCATCGGCTCGAAGGCCTTGATCTGGATGCCGGGCGGCAGCTTCAGCACCACCACCGCCGCGAACGCGCACAGGGCGAGGCCGGCTTCGAACGAATAGAGTTGGTGCCACTGGCCGGTATCCACGAGGCCCGGCGAGACGATCCAGGCAATCGGCACCGCCAGTTGCGAGAGACCGACACCCACCACCAGCAGGTTGCCGGTGAAGCGGCGCGGCAGCGCCTGCAGCATGTACAGCGTGCCCAGTGTTGAGCATGCAGCGCCGGCGAAGCCACTGGCGGCACGGGTCAGCAGGGTGGTCTCGAAACTGCCGACGAACAGATGCAGCACCGCCAGCGCTGCGTACAGGCCCAGGCCGATCTCGGCGAACAGGCGGATGCCGTACTGCTGGCGGAACTTGAAGGCCAGCAGGTTGGCGGTGACATTGACCATCGCGTAGGCCGCCACCAGCCAGCTGCCCTGGGTCGGCGTCAGCGCCAGCTGGCCCTGCAGGAACGGCAGGTTGGCAGTGACCAGCGCATTGCCGAGGCCGCCGGTGATCGCCACCAGCAGCGACACCAGTGCATAGGCCACGCGTCGATGGGGCGGATGCCAGGGCATCGACGCCGAACCGGGCATGGTCGGCTTCTCGTGCTCCTCCCAATCCGGAACCGGCTTCAGATACGGCTGGACCATCAGCGCGCCTCGCTGGGTGCTCCCTGCAGACCCCCGCGCAGCAGCTGCAGGGCACGCCCGGCCAGCTGGGCGCGCTCGTCGCGGGTCTTGCCGCGCAGGGCTGCGCCCAGCATGCCCGAGATCAGTGAAATATCCGTCTTCTCCAGATCGGCGCGGCACAGGCCGGCGGCCTTGGCACGGGCAATCGGCGCTTCCAGCAGGTCACGCACGGTCTCGCGCGCGGTGCGCATGGCCGGCACGTCCGAATCCACCGCACGCCAGTAATCGGCGAGGGCAGGCGAATCGATGATGCGCTGGGCCATGCCCTCGAACACCTCGAACAGGGCGTCGTCGCGGTCGCCGAGCTGCTCGACCTGGCGCCGGATGCGGTCGACCGTACGCTGCAGCAGCGCCTGGATCAGCGCGGTACGGTCGGGGAAGTTGCGGTACAGGGTGGCGCGGCCCACCTGGGCGCGTTCGACCACCAGGTCCAGTGGAGCGGTGACGCCATGTTGGCCGAACACATGATCGGCGGCGTCGAGGATGAGGGCACGGCGGGCAGCGGCATCGGCACGTTGGGCGGTCATGGGTTCATTTTCGGACATTAATGTCCGGTTGGCGAGACATTGAGTGACGGGATTGTCCGTTTGTTGTCGTACGCACATCTTTGTGACGCTTGCGTGATGGTGTTGGCGGAAATGAAAACGGGGGCCCGAAGGCCCCCGTGGGATCGTCTGGGGTCAGAGCCCTTTCCTTAGGAAAGGGATCCGACCCCGTCGTGCGCGATCAGAAGAACGCGCGGATGCCGAAAGCGACGCCACGACCCGGCAGCGGCGAGTAGTCGCGCAGCAGCGAGGTATGCGGGCGCACTTCGCGGTTGGTCAGGTTGCTGCCATCCAGGAACACCTCGTAGCTGTTGCTGGCGTTGCGGTCCCAACGGTAGGCCAGGTGCGCATCGACCAGGGTGTAGCCGCTGCTCGGTTCCTCGTTCTGCGCGACGTCCTTCTGGCGGCTGTAACGCACCGCGCCGACCGACGCGCGCCAGCCATCCTTCGACCAGCGCAGGTCGGCACCGACGCGGGCCGGAGCGATGCGCGGCAGGTAGCCGGTGTTGGCCAGTTCCACCGTGTAGTTGTGGTTGTGGTCGCCATGCGGAACGGCGATGTCGAGATTGCGGCTGCCGCTGCCATCCAGCTTGGCCTTCACGTAATCGCCGAACAGGCGCAGGTCCCAATCACCGGCACCGCCTTCGAACAGGTGCACCAGCGCTTCGGCCTCGGCGCCGCGGAACACCGCGTCCTGCTGGGTCCAGGCACGGACCGGCAGGCTCTCGGTAACCCCGGTGTCGGCCAGGTAGATGAAGTCCTTGAACCGGGTCTGGTAGACCGATGCGGAGAAGTCCAGGCGGTCACTGTGGGTGTGGATGCCAAGCTCGATGCGCTGGCCGCGCTCGGTCTTCAGGTTGGCATCACCGATTTCCAGCGAACGGGTGGCGATGTGTGCGCCAGCGGCGTACAGCTCTTCATTGGTCGGCGCACGCTCGGAACTGTCCACGCCAATGCGCAGGTCCACCGCGTCGTTGAGCTTCCAGATACCCGCAGCGGACAGGTTGGTGGCACCAAAGGTGCGGCGACGGTAGTCACCGGTCGGGTCCAGCTTGACCTGGTCGTGGCGGCCGCCCAGTTCCAGCTTGAACGGGCCGAACTGCTTTTCCTGCAGCACGAACAGGCCGATGTTCCTGGTGCCGGTATCCGGAACGAAGGCTTCTTCGCCCTTGGCGCCGAAATCACTGTTGCCGAACTGCAGACCGAAGGCACCGTCCCAGCCGCCGATCTGCTGCTGCACGGCTTCCAGCCGCGCTTCGATGCCGCGGTTGGTGAAGCGGGTCGACGGCGTACCAGCCTCCAGCTCCACGTGCTCGTAGTCGGTGTAGGCCACGCGTGCGTTGATGTTCTTCAGGAACGAGACCGGGTCGTAGATGCCGGCCTTGGTCTCGAAGCGGTTCTGCACCATGTCGATGCGCACGTCATGCTCGTCGCCGCCTTCCTCTTCATCGCCGTGGTCGTGGCCGTGGTCATGACCATGATCATCACCGTCGGCATGCACGTGCGCGCCATTGGGAATGCCGTAGTTGGTGCGGTAGGTGCTGGCCGATACGCCGAAGTAACCACCGTCGCCCAGCCACGTTGCGCCGACGCCACCGGCGCGGGTGCGGATCGAGCTGTTGTCCAGGCGGCCACGGCGCGGTTCTTCGCCCTCGGCCGCATCGTGGTCATGATCGTGGTCGTGGTGATCTTCCAGGCTGTCGATCACCGCGTAACCCGGGATGCGGTAGTCGTCGCCGTTGCGCACCAGGCCATCCACATGCAGCACGACGTTGCCGCTGACACCATCGAGGCGGAACATGCCGCTGCGTTCGTTGTTCACCGAATTGCCGCGCAGTTCGGCACGGCCGCTGAGCGGGCGCTCCGGCAGTTCGCGCGCGATGCGGCCATCGACCACGTTGACGGCACCACCGATGGCGCCGCTGCCGAACAGCAGCGTGGCCGGCCCCTTCAGCACTTCGATCTGGTCGGCCAGGAACGGCTCGATGCTGGTGGCATGGTCGGCGCTGACCGTGGAGGCATCCATGTTGCCCATGCCATTGGACAGCACCGCCACGCGCGGGCCTTCCTGGCCGCGGATGATCGGGCGGCCGACGCCCGGGCCGAAGAACGTGCTCTGCACGCCGGGCAGCTTGGCTACGGTGTCGCCGAGGGTGCCGGCCTTCTGCTCGTCCAGGCGTTCCCCGGCGAGAACCTCGACCGGGCGCGCCAGCGATTCGGCATCGCCCTGCAGCGGCGATGCGGTGACCTGGACCGACGACAGCTCGGTCAGGTGGCGGTCACGATGGGCGCTGTCCTGGCCGGCAGCAAAGGCGACGGACGGCAGCAGGGCGGCGAGGGCCAGGGCCAGGGAATGCGGCTTGAGCCGAGGGGTGTGGGCGGGCATGGGCAG
>NZ_JASJSU010000113.1:0-13725 GCF_030237045.1 Stenotrophomonas maltophilia group sp. Smal17 | reverse complement strand
TAGTGCCGGCCAGCGGCCGGCACTACCATTCATTCGCCGAAGGCGTGCGGACCAACGGTCCGCACCCACCGAAGCGTCGGGTGGATTCAGCGCGCCAATCCGTCCAGCAACGGCATGCGCTGCGCGACGGCATCGCCGACCTGCAGATCGGCGTCACTGGCCTCCAACGGCAACACCGCCAGCGCCAGGTCACCGGCTACGCTGGCGATCGTGCCCAGCGTAGCGCCGTCCTGCTGCACGCCATCACCGGCCTGCGCCGGCGCCGCGGTATGCAGCAGCTGCACCGCGCGCTTGGCCTTGCCGAGGAAGTGGGTGCGGGCGACGATCTCCTGGCCCGGGTAGCAGCCCTTCTTCACGCTGTAGCCGTTCAGGCGATCCAGCCCCAGTTGCTGCGGAGTCCACACCTCGCGCTGGCTTTCCTCAAGCCGGGCCAGGCCGTAGCGCAGGTCGGCCTGGCGCCAGGCCAGGGCGAAGGCCACCTCATCGGCCTCGCTGCCGGCGGCGAAGGCGTCGGTAGCGCCGATGCGCAGGGTGCGCGGCAGGGCATCGCTGCCCAGGTCCAGTTCCCAGCCGTCACCTTCGGCGTGCGCAATGGCGGCGCCACTGGCGGCCTCGGGCGCGGTGAAGGCGCCGGCCACCGCAAGGTCGCTGCGCACCAGCACCTTCACCTTGCGGCGGAACACGAAGCGCTGCAGTTGCGACGCAATCGCATCGGCATCGCCGTCGGCCAGCACCAGCATCACATGGTCTTCGGCCAGCCGAAGCAGCTGGAACACCGCCAGGGTGCGGCCCTTGGCACTCAGCCAGGCACTCCACTGCCAGTGCAGCAGGGGCAGGGCAGTGACATCGCTGCTGAACTGGGCGTGGGCGAAAACGGCCGCATCGACACCCTGCAGGCTCAGCAGCTGGTGTCCGGGAAGGCGCGGATATCCGACGAAAGCAGGGGGCAGGTTGTCAGGCACGTGAACGAGGTCTAAAATTTGTGCGTTGCGAGACCGAACATGATAGGCCAAACAACCCCCACTCCCGACGACGAATCTGAAGCCCCGCTGGTCCCCGCGGCACCCGTGCCCGTGGAACAGGAAAAAGCAGAGGAATTCGGCGGCCGCGGCGGACTTGATCCGGTGCGGTACGGCGATTGGGAGAAAAACGGACGCTGCATCGATTTCTGATCAGCATTGAGCCAACGCGGCCGTGTGCCGCCCAGCCGAGACAACGAGCCCAGCGAATGGCGACCAGACAACGCCCACTTTCCCCGCACCTTCAGGTGTATCGCTGGCAGATTCAGATGGCCACCTCGATCCTGCATCGAGCCACTGGCGTCTTTCTGTCTGTTGGTGCCCTCATCATCGCCGCCGGCCTGCTGGCCCTGATGATGGGGCCCGAGTCCTGGAACTGCTTCACCGGCCATGCCGGGGCCTGGTATGGCCGCGTGTTCCTGTTCGCGTGGACATGGTCGTTCGCCTATCACCTGTGCAATGGCATCCGCCATGTGGTGCAGGACTTCGCCATCGGCTTCAGCATTCCCGCATTCATCCGCAGCAGCTGGCTGTCGGTCACCGGCAGCCTGGTGATCACCCTGCTGGTGTGGGCCTATGTGATGTTCGGAGGTGCCGCGTGAGCAGGTTCCGTACCCCGTTGAAGAGCGTGCGCGGCCTTGGTTCGGCCAAGACCGGCACCGAACACTTCGTGCACCAGCGCCTGACCGCCGCCGCCCTGGTGGTGCTGGGCATCTGGTTCCTGGTCTTCGTGCTGAGCCTGCTGGGTTCGGACTACGCGACCGCCGCCGCCGCCGTGGCCAAGCCGTGGAATGCCGTGCCGCTGATTGGCCTGCTGATCGCCATGTTCTGGCACGCGCAGCTCGGCATGCAGGTCGTGCTGGAAGATTACATCCACGAATCGCTGCTGGCCCTGGTGCTGCAGACCGCGGTGAAGTTCGTCGCCGTGCTCGGCATGATCGTCAGTGTGTTTGCGGTGGGCCGCATCGCCCTCGGCGTTGCCTGAGCCCAGGCACCAACACAGGAATCCAGATTAGATGTCCGCTTACAAGATCACCGAACACAAGTACGACATGGTCGTGGTCGGCGCCGGCGGCGCCGGCCTGCGCGCCACGTTCGGCCTGGCCGCCAAGGGCCTGCAGACCGTGTGCCTGACCAAGGTCTTCCCGACCCGTTCGCACACCGTTGCCGCCCAGGGCGGTATTTCGGCCGCACTCGCCAACATGGGCGAGGACGACTGGCGCTACCACTTCTTCGACACCATCAAGGGTTCGGACTGGCTGGGCGACCAGGACGCCATCGAATACATGTGCCGTGAGGCCATCCCGGCCATCATCGAGCTCGAACACTACGGTGTGCCGTTCTCGCGCACCGCCGAAGGCAAGATCTACCAGCGTCCGTTCGGTGGCATGACCACCAAGTACGGCGAAGGCCCGGCGGCGCAGCGTACCTGCGCGGCGGCCGACCGTACCGGCCACGCGATGCTGCACACCCTGTACCAGCAGTCGCTGAAGCACGACGCGCGCTTCATGATCGAGTACTTCGCGCTCGACCTGATCTTCGATGAAGAAGGCGCCTGCCGCGGTGTGCTGGCCCTGGACATGTCCGACGGCACCCTGCACCTGTTCCGCGCCCAGGGCGTGGTGCTGGCCACCGGCGGTTACGGCCGTGCCTACTTCAGCGCCACCTCGGCGCACACCTGCACCGGCGACGGTGGCGGCCTGGCCATGCGTGCCGGCATCGCCATGCAGGACATGGAGTTCGTGCAGTTCCATCCGACCGGCATCTACGGCGCCGGCTGCCTGATCACCGAGGGTGTCCGCGGTGAAGGCGGCATCCTGCGCAACAGCAGCGGCGAGCGCTTCATGGAGCGTTACGCACCGCACTACAAGGACCTGGCCTCGCGCGACGTGGTCAGCCGTTCGATGACCATCGAGATCCGCGAAGGCCGCGGCGTCGGTGAGCACAAGGACCACATCCTGCTCGACCTGACCCACCTCGGCCCGGGCGTGATCGACGAGAAGCTGCCGGGTATTGCCGAGAGCGCCCGCATCTTCGCCGGCGTCGACGTGCACAAGCAGCCGATCCCGGTCATCCCGACCGTGCACTACAACATGGGCGGCATCCCGACCAACTACCACGGCGAAGTCGTGCGCAAGGTCGGCGACAACCCCGATGCGGTGGTGCCGGGCCTGTACGCCATCGGCGAAGCGGCCTGCGTGTCCGTGCATGGCGCCAACCGCCTGGGCTCGAACTCGCTGCTGGACCTGGTGGTGTTCGGTCGTGCGGTGGCCAACCGCTGCGCCGAGACCATCAAGCCGGGCGCATCGCACAAGCCGCTGCCGGCCGATGCCTGCGACAAGGCGCTGGGCCTGCTGGACAAGCTGCGCCACGCCAACGGCGATACCCCGACCTCGGTCATCCGCGATCGCATGCAGCGCACCATGCAGGCCGACGCGGCCGTCTTCCGCACCAGCCAGACGCTGAAGGAAGGCTGCGAGAAGATGGACAAGATCTTCGACTCGTTCCAGGACGTGAAGGTCTCCGACCGTTCGCTGGTGTGGAACTCGGACCTGATCGAGACCTACGAGCTGAACAACCTGCTGCTCAACGCGGTGGCGACGATCAACTCGGCCGAACAGCGCAAGGAAAGCCGCGGCGCGCATGCGCACGAGGACTTCCCGGACCGCGACGACGTCAACTGGCAGAAGCACACCCTGGTCAGCGTCGACGAGAAGGGCAAGTGCAGCTTCGACTACCGTCCGGTGCACATGTACACGTTGACCGACGACGTGTCCGTAGTGCCGCCGAAGCCGCGCGTGTACTGATCCGACCCCGCCTACCATGCAATCCGCGCCCACGGGCGCGGGCCGCCTGAGCCAACGAGAGCAGCCATGGCCGAGTTTTCACTCCCCAAGAATTCCAAGATCACGAAGGGCAAGCACTTCCCCGTCAAGAACGGCGGCAAGAACGTGCGCACCTTCAAGATCTACCGCTGGAGTCCGGACGACGACAGCAACCCGCGCACCGATACCTATGAAGTGGATCTGGACGCCTGTGGCCCGATGGTCCTGGACGCCCTGATCAAGATCAAGAACGAGATCGACCCGACCCTGACCTTCCGCCGCTCCTGCCGCGAAGGTATCTGTGGCTCGTGCGCGATGAACATCGACGGCACCAACACCCTGGCCTGCACCCGAGCCATCTCGGACTGCGGCAAGAAGGAAGTGCCGATCTATCCGCTGCCGCACATGAACGTGGTCAAGGACCTGGTTCCGGACCTGACCCACTTCTACGCGCAGTACGCCTCGATCAAGCCGTGGATCCGCACCCAGACCCCGGCACCGCCGGACCGTGAGCGCCTGCAGTCGCCGGAAGACCGCAAGAAGCTGGATGGCCTGTACGAGTGCATCCTGTGCGCCTGCTGCTCGACCAGTTGCCCGAGCTACTGGTGGAACGGCGAGCGCTACCTGGGCCCGGCGATCCTGCTGCAGGCCTACCGCTGGATCATCGACTCGCGCGATGAGGACACCGGTGCGCGCCTGGACGATCTGGAAGATCCGTTCAAGCTGTACCGCTGCCACACCATCATGAACTGCGCCCGGACCTGCCCGAAGGGCCTGAACCCGGCGCTGGCGATCGCCGAGATCAAGAAGCTGATGATGGAACGCCGCGCCTGATACGGCGCCGGGTAGTTGCATGACCCCAGCAGAGCCACGCCATGCGTGGCTTTGCTGTATCTGGAGAAGCACGATGGAAGAAGATGTTCTGCTGAAGAAGCTGCGCTGGCGTTGCCGCCGCGGCATGCGCGAACTGGACCAGTTGTTCGGCCGTTACCTGGACCACGAATGGAGCACTGCGCCGACCGAAGAGCGCGAGGTTTTCCTGTTCCTGCTCGATTGCGAGGACGATAAGTTGTGGCGCTGGTTCATGGGCTATGAGGCCTGCCCGCATGCGCACGCGATCCCTCTCATGCAGAAGATCCTCGCCCTCAAGCCTTGAGTGGCGTCCCTCGCGGCTGCAGGCCGCCGCCCAGCTGGCGGTGCTGCTGGCCGCGCCCTGGCTGCTGCGCGCCTCGGAGCTGCCACCGCGCCTGCTGATCCCTGCTGTGTTGCTGGCCTGGGGCCTTGGCCTGGCCGAGCTGGCCTGGCGGCTGCGCAGGCCGCGCCTGCAGGTGCGGCTGCCGCCGCTTCCCGAGCCGCTGCAGGTGGCCGGGCAGGACATCGAGGTGCCACGGCTGGTGGTGCGTGGTGCCTGGCTGTTGTTGTCCTGGCGTGAGGGCCGACGCCGCCGGCACCTGTTGTTCTGGCCGGATGTGCTCGATTCCGGGCAGCGACGTGAACTGCGACTGGCCGTGGCCGCACGTGCCG
The DNA here is from genome assembly GCF_030237045.1 of Stenotrophomonas maltophilia group sp. Smal17. Classification (NCBI taxonomy): domain Bacteria; kingdom Pseudomonadati; phylum Pseudomonadota; class Gammaproteobacteria; order Lysobacterales; family Lysobacteraceae; genus Stenotrophomonas; species Stenotrophomonas maltophilia group sp. Smal17. The sequence continues at coordinate 8,357 of NZ_JASJSU010000113.1, read as the reverse complement.
TTTCCCGTCGGCCGCGTACGATGGCACCATAAGCTGAATTGACTGGCGTGCCTGCATGTTCAAACCCATCCCCGTGGCGATCGGCCTGCGCTATCTGCGCGCCAAGCGCCGCAACGGCTTCATCTCCTTCATCTCGATGGCATCGATCCTGGGCATCGCGCTCGGCGTCACGGTGCTGATCACTACCCTGGCCGTGATGAGCGGTTTCCAGAAGGAAATCCGCAGCCGCCTGCTGCAGATGACCGCGCACACCACCATCAGCCGCGACGGCGAGCCGATGCCGGACTGGATGCGTGTGGTCGACATCGCCAGCAAGGATCCGCGCGTGGCGGGTGCCGCGCCGTACATCGAGATCCAGTCGATGATCAGCGGCCCGCGCGTACAGGGCGCGATCATCCAGGGCATCGATCCGGCGCTGGAGCCGAAGGTATCGGTGATCGACAAGAAGGTCACCAAGGGCAGCTATGACAGCCTCAAGCCGGGCAGCTTCAACCTGCTGCTGGGCAAGGAGCTGGCGATCTGGCTGGGCGTGGACGTCGGCGACCAGGTACTGGTGACCTTCGCCGAAGTGCAGGGCACGCCTGCCGGCGCAGTGCCGCGGATGAAGCGTTTCACCGTCAGCGGCATCTTCGAAGCCGGCTATAACGAGGTCGATCGTGGCGTCGGCTTCGCTAACATGCAGGACCTGGAGCGCGTGCTGCGCAGTGACGGTGCCACCGGCGTGCGGCTGAAGCTGCACGACATGGACCGCTCGCTGGAGGTGGGCGTGGACCTGGCGCAGAGCCTCGGTGGCGCCTACCGCGTGAGTGACTGGACCCAGCAGAATGCCAACCTCTACCACTCGCTGCGCATGGAGAAGGTGGTGATGGGCATCCTGCTGTCGCTGATCATCGCGATGGGTGCGTTCAACCTGGTGTCCTCGCAGGTGATGCTGGTCACCGACAAGCAGGCCGATATCGCGATCCTGCGCACCCTCGGCCTTACCCCGGGCGGGGTGATGCAGGTGTTCATGGTGCAGGGTTCGCTGATCGGCATCTTCGGCACCCTGGCCGGGCTGATCGGCGGCATCACCCTGACCCTCAACCTCGAACGCATCCTCGGTGCCATCGAGGCGGTGTTCAACGTCAAGCTGATGCCTGAGGACGTGTACTACATCACCGGCCTGCCGACCGACATGCAGACCGGCGACGTGGTGGCGATCACCGTGGTCGCGCTGCTGATGAGCTTCCTGGCCACCCTGTATCCCGCCTGGCGGGCAGCACGCACCCAGCCGGCGGAGGCCCTGCGCTATGAATAAGGTCTTCAACCGCGGCGATGAAGTGATCCGCGCCGAAGCACTGGGCAAGACCTACGCCGAAGGGCGCATGCAGACCCCGGTGTTCGATGGCCTGGACCTGACCGTGACCGCTGGCGAGACGGTGGCGATCATCGGTGCGTCCGGCGCCGGCAAGAGCACGCTGCTGCACCTGCTGGGTGGGTTGGATGTTCCAACCGCCGGCGAAGTCTATGTGACCGGCCAGCGCATGTCGGCGCTGTCGGATACCGCGCGCGGCCTGCTGCGCAACCAGGCGCTGGGCTTTGTCTATCAGTTCCATCACCTGCTGCCGGAATTCACCGCGCTGGAAAACGTGATGATGCCGGTACTGCTGGCCGGTACCGCCGTGGCCGAGGCGTCCAGCCGGGCAACGGCCCTGCTGGAGGCGGTGGGGCTCGGCCATCGCCTGGACCACAAGCCGGGCGAGCTGTCCGGTGGCGAACGCCAGCGTGCCGCCGTGGCGCGTGCACTGGTCAACCACCCGGCCTGCGTGCTTGGCGACGAGCCGACCGGCAACCTGGATGACCGCACCGCAGGCACCGTGTTCGAGCTGATGCTGGAACTCAACCGCGCCCGCCACACCAGCCTGGTGCTGGTCACCCACGACCGCAGCCTGGCGCGTCGCCTTGATCGGGTGCTGGAACTGCGCGAAGGGCGGCTGCACGCATTGGCCCACGCTGACGTCTGAGCCGCTGGTCCCGCTTGGGTGGAAGCCGACCTTGGTCGGCTGCTCCTGCGGGGCAAGCGCCAACCAAGGTTGGCGACTACCGGATTCCGGAGTCCTGGGCCTGCCTTGGTGGAGGTCGACCTTGGTCGACCGCCGACCGCCGCCTGAATGGGGCTCCCGGTCGTCGCACGGGCGCCACTCTGGCAGGCGCATGATGGCGACAGTACCCCGAGGAGATCGCCATGAAGACCCCGATCCTGATGGCCGGCCTCTGCCTGGCCCTGGCCGCCTGTGCGACCACCGGCCGGCTCAGCAGTGCCGAGAAGCTGGACCTGTACCGTGCGCATGCCGGTGCACCGCAGAACGACATGCAGTTCTTCGGCAGCCTCAATGGCTGGACCGAACTGGGAGACAGCGCGCTGGCGGTATGGACCCGCCCCAGCGAAGCCTATCTGCTGGAGTTGAACGGCCCCTGCCAGGACCTGACGTTTGCCACCGCCATCGGCCTGACCAGCCAGATGAATCGCGTTTCGACGCGCTTCGACAAGGTGCTGGTGCGCGACCCTACGGGCGGCCCACGCATGCCGTGCTTCATCAAGAGCATCCGCAAGCTGGACGTCAAGGCATTGCGCGCGTCCGAGCAGGAGCTGCGCCAGGCCCAGGTGCAGGAGCGCGAGGCGGAAACCGCCCCGGCCAAATGATCAAAAAAGGGGACGGAGGGGATTAAGTCGTTTGTGGCACAAACGACTTAATCCCCTCCGTCCCCTTTTGCCGTCAGGCTTCGGGGGTGAAGCCGGCCGGCTTTTCTGCGTCCCTCTCGAACAGGAACTTGACCAGTTCGCCTTCCAGGAACGCGCGGTGCTCCGGCGTGCGGGGCGAAAGGCGGTTTTCGTTGATCAGCATGGTCTGGTGCGCCAGCCAAGCCGCCCAGGCTTGCTTGCCGATGTTGTTGAAGATGCGCTGGCCCAGTTCGCCGGGGTAGGGCACGAAGTCCAGGCCCTCGGCATCGCGTTGTTCGTACTGGCAGAAGACGGTTCGGGACATGGCACTCACTCGTGGTTGCGGGGTTTCTTGGAATTTCGTTTTGGCGCTTTGATGGTGGCGCCATCGAGCAGCTTGCGGATCGGCGCGGGCAGGCCCAGCGCGGGCAGTTCGTCGGCGGCGACCCAGCGCAGCGTAGGTTCCTCCACGCGCAGCCCGTGTACCTGCCGCGACAGTATCTGCAGATGCAGCTTGTAGTGGCTGAAGGTGTGCTGCAGCACCGGCAGTTCCTCGGCATCTTCCAGTGAGCCGTCGACGTGCGCATCGAACCAGTCCTGCAGCATGCTGCCGGCTTCGGCCTGCGGCAGCGTCCACAGCTGCGCCCAGATGCCGGTGTCCGGCCGTTTCTGCAGCAGCACGCGCTGTTGGGCGTCGCGCAACAGCAGCGCCACTGCTTCGCGTTCGGGCAGCGTCTTGCCGGGCTTGGGCGTGGGCAGTTCGGCAGTGCGGCTTTCGCGGCGCGCCATGCAGTCGTCGTGCAGCGGGCAGATCACGCAGGCCGGTTTCGCGCGGCTGCAGACGGTCGCGCCCAGGTCCATCTGCGCCTGGGTGTAGTCGGCCATGCGTCCGGCTGGGACCTGCGCCACATGTGCCTCGGCGATCGCCCACAGCTGCTTCTCGATGGCCGGCAGGCCGGGGAAGCCGTCGATGCCGTGGTAGCGGCTGAGTACGCGCTTGACGTTGCCGTCGAGGATTGCGAACGGGTCGTTCCAGGCCTGGCTGAGGATCGCGCCAGCGGTGCTGCGGCCGATGCCGGGCAGCGCGTGCAGTGCATCGAAATCGCGCGGCAGGTCGCCGCCGTGCAGTTCCACGCAGCGCTTGGCCGCGGCGTGCAGGTTGCGTGCGCGGGCGTAGTAGCCGAGCCCGGCCCACTGCGCCATCAGCGCGTCGTTGCTGGCCGCGGCAAGGTCGGGCAGGGTCGGGAAGTGCTGCAGGAACCGCTGGAAATACGGGATGACCGTGGCCACCTGGGTCTGCTGCAGCATGATCTCCGACAGCCAGACCCGGTACGGGCTGCGCGGGTGCTGCCAGGGCAGGTCGTGGCGGCCGTGGCCGTCGAACCAGTGCAACAGGCGGGCAACGAAGCCGTCTTGCTGGGCAGTGTCGGCGCTGGCGTGCGGCTGGCGTGGCATCGGTGTTCCGGAGGAGGGCAGCCACCTTGGAGTGGCTCTACCGGTTCCAGTAGAGCCACCCCACGGGTGGCTGCGCGGTGTATCAGCCGCCCAGCGCTTCAGGCAGCAGGGCGTCGACGAAGGCTTCCGGATCGAACACGCGCAGGTCTTCCGGGCGCTCGCCGATGCCGGCGAAGCGGATCGGGATGCCGAACTCGCGGGCCAGCGCGAACACCACGCCGCCCTTGGCGGTGCCGTCCAGCTTGGTCACCACCAGGCCGGTCACGTTCACCGCGGCATTGAACTGGCGCAGCTGCGACAGCGCGTTCTGGCCGGTGGTGCCATCGATCACCATCAGCACTTCGTGCGGGGCGGTGGGGTCGATTTTGCCGAGCACGCGGCGGATCTTGCCCAGTTCGTTCATCAGCCCGGACTGGGTGTGCAGGCGGCCGGCGGTGTCGGCGATCAGCACCGAGGTGCCGCGGGCCTTGCCGGCCTGCAGCGCATCGAATGCCACCGATGCGGCATCGGCGTTCTGCCCCTGGGCGACCACGGCCACGCCGTTGCGCTCGCCCCAGGCCTGCAGCTGGGCCACGGCGGCGGCGCGGAAGGTATCGCCGGCGGCCAGCATCAGGCTGTGGCCGTCGTCCTTGAAGCGTTTGGCCAGCTTGCCGATGGTGGTGGTCTTGCCGACGCCGTTGACACCGACGGTGAGCACCACGAAGGGCTTGGCGTTGCGATCGATCACCAGCGGCTTGGCCACCGGCTGCAGGATCGCGATCAGTTCGCTGCGCAGCGCGGCCAGCAGCGCATTGGCGTCGGCGAATTCGCGCGACTTCATGCGCTTGCGCAGGCCCTCTACCAGGTCGGTGGTGGCACCCACGCCGACGTCGGCGGTGATCAGCGCGGTTTCCAGCTCGTCCAGCAGGTCGTCGTCGAGCTTGGGGTTGCGCGAGAACAGGCCGCCGAAGCTGCGTGCGATGACGCTGTTGCGCAGGCGTTCGCGCCAGCCCGGCTTGCCGGCCGGAGCCGGGGCGGCGTCGACCAGCACCGGCAGATCAGCGGCGGGCGCAGCCGGTGCTTCGGCCGGGGTGACCGGCGCCAGCGGCGCGAGCACGGCAGCAGCGGCCAGGGCTTCGGCTTCGAAGTCCTCTGCGGCGATGACGCGTTCCGCAGCCGGCGGTGCCGGTGCGGCGGCCGGCGCTTCGGGCACTGCGACGGGCGCAGGTGCAGGCGTCGGCGCGGCTAGCGGAGCGGCCGGGGCTTCTTCGACCGGGGCAGCGGACGGGAATGCCGCCGCCAGCTCTTCAGCCGAGTAGTGCTGGGTCTTGGGCGCCTCCGTTGCGGGGGCGTCCTGGGGCTTCTTGCGACGGAAAAAACTGAGCATTGGCAAAAGGCGCTGAAATCAGAGGGATATGCTACCACTCGGGCCTGTCGGGCCGATGTGGACTCAAGGACGCGGCCTGCCGGCCGTTAACCGGTCCGGAGGGTTGCGCAGGGTGGCCCGGAGACCGCCATGAACAACGTGATGGGAATGGCCCTCGGCGGAATGCGCGCGGCCCAGCAGGGTGTGCAGGTGGCCGCGCACAACGTGGCCAACCTGGCGACTCCCGATGCCCAGCGCCTGCAGCGGCAGCGTGGTGCCGCAGAGCAGGGTGGGGTGCAGGCTGTGGTGACGACCACCGGCACCGCATCCGGCGCGCCGCTGGGTGACCTGCTGGCGGCCCGGGCCGATGTGGTGGCGTTCGCCGCCAACGCCACGGTGATCCGCCGCCAGGACCAGATGCTGGGCTCGCTGCTGGACCGGGACGCCTGAGGCGATCGGCTTTGGTGGGTGTCAACCTTGGTTGACACGCTCGACCCGCGTTGGTGGGTGCCAACCTTGGTTGGCACGCTCGACCCGCGTTGGTGGGTGCCAACCTTGGTTGGCACGCCTTTGGAACGCCAACCAAGGTTGGCATCCACCAGAGCAGGAGCGCCAACCAAGGTTGGCATCTACCAGAGCAGGAATGCCAACCAAGGTTCGCATCCACCAGCGCCCGGTAGCGCCGGGCCATGCCCGGCGACCGTCCTGTCGGTCAGGCCGACAGCTCCAGCAGCAGCTTGTTCAGGCGCGCCACATAGGCGCCCGGGTCCTTCAGGCTGTCACCGGCGGCCAGTGCGGCCTGGTCGAACAGCACTCGGCCCAGGTCGTCGAAGCGCGTGCCATCGGCTTCGGCATCCAGCTTGGCGATCAGCGGGTGGCCCGGGTTGATCTCCAGCACCGGCTTGCTGTCCGGCACCTTCTGCCCGCTGGCTTCCAGGATCTGGCGCATCTGCAGGCCCAGGTCCTGTTCGCCGATGGCCAGCACCGCCGGCGAATCGGTCAGGCGATGCGACACGCGCACTTCGGCCACATCGTCGCCCAGCACCGTCTTCAGGCGCTCCACCAGGCCCTGCTTGTCCTTGGCCGCCGCTTCCTGCTCCTGCTTGTCCGCTTCGGTTTCCAGCGCGCCCAGGTCGAGGTCGCCACGGGCGATGTCGACGAAGCCCTTGCCGTCGAAATCGGTCAGGTAGCCCATCAGCCACTCGTCGATGCGGTCGGTCAGCAGCAGCACTTCCACGCCCTTCTTGCGGAACACTTCCAGGTGCGGGCTGTTGCGTACCTGGCTGTAGCTCTCGCCGGTCAGGTAGTAGATCTTGTCCTGGCCTTCGGTCATGCGGCCGAGGTAGTCGGCCAGCGACACGCTCTGCGCGTCGCCGTCGCCACGGGTGGAGGCGAAGCGCAGCAGGCCGGCCACCTTCTCGCGGTTGTTGTAGTCCTCGGCCGGGCCTTCCTTCAGCACCTGGCCGAATTCCTTCCAGAACGTGGCGTACTGCTCGGGCTTGTCGGCGGCCAGCTTTTCCAGCATGTCCAGCGAGCGCTTGGTGAGCGCGGCCTTCATCGAATCGATGACCGGGCCGGACTGCAGGATCTCGCGCGAGACGTTCAGCGACAGGTCGTTGGAATCGACCACGCCCTTGATGAAGCGCAGGTACAGCGGCAGGAACTGCTCGGCCTGGTCCATCACGAACACGCGCTGCACGTACAGCTTCAGGCCCTTGGGCGCATCGCGGTGGTACAGGTCGAACGGCGCGCGGCCGGGCACGTACAGCAGCGAGGTGTACTCCAGCTTGCCCTCAACCTTGTTGTGGCTCCACGCCAGCGGGTCGCTGTGGTCGTGCGCCACGTGCTTGTAGAACTCGGTGTACTCGGCGTCGCTGATCTCGGTGCGCGGGCGGGTCCACAGCGCGCTGGCGCGGTTGACGGTTTCCCATTCGATGGCCGCGCCCTCTTCGCCACCTTCCTTCGGCATCTGGATCGGCAGGCCGATGTGGTCCGAATACTTCTTGAGGATGCCGCGCAGGCGCCAGCCGTCGGCGAAATCGTGCTCGCCGTCCTTCAGGTGCAGCACGATGCGGGTGCCGCGCTCGGCCTTGTCGACGGTGGCGACGTCGAAGTCACCTTCGCCGCGCGAGCTCCAGCGCACGCCTTCGCCGGCAGCCAGGCCGGCGCGGCGCGAGGTGACTTCCACTTCATCGGCAACGATGAAGGCGCTGTAGAAGCCGACGCCGAACTGGCCGATCAGCTGCGAATCCTTCTTCTGGTCGCCGGACAGCTGGCGCAGGAAGTCACCGGTGCCGGACTTGGCGATGGTGCCGAGGTGGGCGATCGCTTCGGCGCGGCTCATGCCGATGCCGTTGTCTTCGATGGTGATGGTGTGGGCGACGGGGTCGAAGCTGACGCGCACGCGCAGTTCGCTGTCGCCTTCCAGCAGGGCCGGCTGGGTCAGGGCCTCGAAGCGCAGCTTGTCGGCGGCGTCGGCGGCGTTGGAGACCAGCTCGCGGAGGAAGATTTCCTTGTTGGAATACAGCGAGTGGATCATCAGCTGCAGCAGCTGCTTGACTTCGGTCTGGAAGCCAAGGGTTTCGGTCTGGGGGGTCTCGGTCATCGATAAGGCTCCGTGTGCAATGCCGCGCCAGCGCGTGCGGCCTCGCCAAGGGGTATGGTTGATTGTCCCGAAATCAAGGGGTTGGTCTGGCAGGGTTGCACCCTGCACCCGCAGAGGCCGAAGCAACAGCGATAGCAAAAGCAACAGCGGGCATTCCGTGGGATGGCGGGGCGGTGTGGGTGGACAGGACACGCCGTAAACCCGTCCATGGGGGCTCGATGGCGCCATCCATGGCGCCAACGGTCCTGCCC
>NZ_JASJSU010000112.1:9544-13854 GCF_030237045.1 Stenotrophomonas maltophilia group sp. Smal17 | reverse complement strand
CGCCCCCCCCCCCACCACGTCACCGGCCGGCGGGGTCGATTCCAGGTACACGCCACGGCCGTCGATCGGGGTGACCTGACCGGCGTTGTACTTGTCCAGCAGGCCGTACTTCTGGCTGACCACGAAGTCTTCCTGGCCGTGGCCGGGCGCAGTGTGCACCGCACCGGTACCGTCCTCGTCGGAGACATGGTCGCCGTTGAGCACCAGGATTTCGCGCTCCGGGTAGAACGGATGCGCCAGCAGCTGGTTTTCCAGCGCCGCGCCGGTGGTTTCACCGTGCAGCACCACTTCATCCACGCCGTAGCGCTGCAGCGCGCGCTCGGCCAGCGCGGCGGCCAGCACCAGCCAACGGCGCTTGCCGTTGTGGGCCGGGCCTTCGGCCAGCACGTAGTTGATCTCCGCGCCCAGCGAAACGGCCAGCGAGGCCGGCAGCGTCCACGGCGTGGTGGTCCAGATCGGCACGGCCACTTCGACGTCAGCCGGCACGCTCACGCCGAACGCCTGGCCGATGGCCTGCGCATCGCGCGCGGCGTAGGCCACGTCGATCGCCGGCGATTCCTTTTCCTGGTACTCGATCTCGGCTTCGGCCAGCGCCGAACCACAGTCGAAGCACCAGTACACCGGCTTGGCGCCACGCACCAGGTGGCCGTTGGCCACGACCTTGGCCAGCGCACGGATCTCGTTGGCCTCGAAGTCGAAGCTCAGGGTCTTGTACGGGTTGTCCCAGTCACCGGTCACGCCCAGGCGCTTGAAGTCCACGCGCTGGATGTTGATCTGCTCTTCGGCGAACTCACGGCACTTCTGCCGGAATTCAACCGCGTCGAGCTTGGTGCCGACCTTGCCCCACTTCTTCTCGACCGCGATCTCGATCGGCAGGCCGTGGCAGTCCCAGCCCGGCACGTAGGGCGCATCGAAGCCGGCCAGGTAGCGCGACTTGACGATGATGTCCTTCAGGATCTTGTTGACCGCGTGGCCGAGGTGGATGCGGCCGTTGGCGTACGGCGGGCCGTCGTGCAGCACGAACAGCGGGCGGCCGGCGGCGTTGTCGCGCAGCTGCTGGTAGAGCCCCTGCGCTTCCCACTGCGCCAGAATGCCCGGCTCGCGCTTGGGCAGGTCGCCGCGCATCGGGAATTCGGTGGCTGGCAGGTTCAGGGTGGTCTTGTAGTCCTGGCTCACGCAGTGGCTCGCAATCTATGTTCGGAAAGGATGGCGCGCGCCTGTTCGGCGTCGCGGTGCATCTGGTCGGTCAGTGCCGCCAGATCATTGAATTTCTCTTCGTCGCGCAGCTTGGCGACGAACTCCACGTCGATGTGGCGGCCATACAGGTCGCCCTGGAAATCGAACAGATGCGCTTCCAGCAGCGGCTCCACGCCGTCCACCGTCGGCCGCGTGCCGAAGCTGGACACCGAGGGCCACGGCTGGTCGAACACGCCGTGCACCCAGGTCGCGTAGATGCCCGACAGCGCCGGGGTCTTCGGGAAGCGCAGGTTGGCGGTCGGGAAGCCCAGCGTGCGGCCGAGCTGGCGCCCGCGCACCACCCGCCCGCTGATCGCGTACGGACGGCCGAGCAGGTCGCCGGCACGGGCGAAGTCGCCGTCCTGCAGCAGCTGGCGGATGCGGGTGCTGGAAATGCGCTCGCCATGCAGGTCCACCGCTTCGATCTCGCCGGCGCTGAAGCCCAGTTCGGCGCCCATCTTCTGCAGCAGGGCCAGGTCGCCACGACGGCGGTTGCCGAAGCAGAACTCCGGGCCGATCCACACTTCGCGGGCGCCCAGCCGATGCACCAGCAGCCGCCGCACGAAGTCCTCGGCCGGCATGGCGGCCATCGCCGCGTCGAAACGCAGCAGGCCGATCGCATCGACGCCGAGCTCGCGCAGGATCTCGACCTTGCTGCGCGCCAGGGTCAGCCGCGGCGGCGGCGTGCCCTGGGCGAAGAATTCACGCGGCAGCGGCTCGAACGCCACGGCCACCGCGGCCACGCCCAAGGCGCGCGCGCGGGCGACCGCGTGGCGGACCAGCGCACGATGCCCCAGGTGGAGGCCGTCGAATGCACCGATACAGACCACGCTTCCGTTGGGGAACAGCTCCCCGCCCTCGACGCTTCTGAACAGCCTGCTCATCAACTCTCGTTCCGGCCCGACCGGGGCCGCCGCTTCAATGGTGTAACCCTGAAGTATAGCCGCCACGGGCCGCGATCAATGCCCGCGCAGGTCGCGCGGGCGGAAGCCCATCGCCACCATCGCCAGCGCATAGGTCGCACCACCGCCACCGACCAGCACCGCCAGGGCACCGATCCGCTCCCACACGCTCATCGCCGAGAAGCCCGGCAGCCAGTACAGCAGCGCCAGCAGCACGCCGACCATGGCCAGGCAGGCCAGCAGCAGGCGCAGCAGATAGCCGCCCCAGCCCGGGCGGCGCTGGTAGACATCGGTCTTGCCCAGCCAGTACCAGAGCAGGCCCAGGTTCAGGTAACTGGACAGCGCACTGGCAATGCCCAGCGCCAGGTGCAGGCCCGGCTGCTTGCCGATGGCCGCCATCACGCCCTGCGCCTTCAGTTCGTCCGGCACCATCACCTGGTACAGCACGGCCAGCAGGGCGAAGTTGAACACCATGTTGGCCACCAGCGCGGCGATACCGGCGCGCACCGGGGTCTTGGTGTCCTGCCGCGCGTAGAACGCCGGCAGCACCACCTTCAGCAGGGCGAACGCCGGCAGGCCGAAGCTCAGGCCGTACACCGACAACGCGGTCATGCGGGTATCGAAGGCACTGAACTGGCCGTGCTGGAAGATGGTCGCGATCAGCGGCTCGGCCAGCAGCAGCAGGCCGAGCATGGCCGGCACCGAGATCAGCAGGGTCATGCGCAGGCCCCAGTCCAGCGAGCGCGAGAAGCCCTCGCGGTCGGTGCTGACGTGGTGGCGGGCCAGCGCCGGCAGGATCACCGTGCCCAGCGCCACGCCGAACACGCCCAGCGGCAGTTCCAGGAAGCGATCGGCCAACGACAGCCAGGACTGCGAGCCGTCGGTCAGCTTGGCCGCGATGACCGTGTCCAGCAGCAGGTTGATCTGCGCCACCGAGGAACCGAACAGGGTCGGCACCATCAGCGTCATCACCTTGCGCACGCCCGGATGGCTCCAGCCCCAGCGCGGCAGGGTCAGCAGGTTGATGCCCTTCAGTGACGGCAGCTGGAACAGCAGCTGCAGGATGCCGGCGGCCAGTACCGCCCAGCCCAGCGCCAGGATCTGCTTCTCCGGGGTGCCGCCCAGCCGCGGTGCCAGCCACAGCGCGCCGGCGATCATGCACAGGTTGAGGATGACCGGGGTCAGCGCCGGCATCGCAAAGCGCTGGAAGCTGTTCAGCGCGCCGCCGGCCAGGGCGGTGAGCGAGACGAACAGCAGGAACGGGAAGGTCAGGCGGAACAGGTCGACCAGCAGGCCCTGCTTGACTGGATCGGTATCAACGCCGCTTGAGAAGACCGAGGCCAGCTGCGGCGCGAAGATCAGCGCCAGAGCGGTGACCAGCATCAGCACCCCACCCAGGGTGCCGGCGGTGCGCGCCATCAGTTCGCGCAGCTCGGCATGACTGCGAGTTTCCTTCACTTCCGTGAACACCGGCACGAAAGCGGTGGCGAAAGACCCCTCGGCGAACAACCGGCGCAGGAAATTGGGTACCCTGAAGGCGACCCAGAAAGCATCAGTGATGGCGTTGGTGCCGAACGTGGTGGTCACCACGAAGTCCCGGACAAGTCCAAGGACGCGCGAGACCATGGTCATGCTGCTGAACGACAGCAGGCCCCGCAACAACTTGGGTGAACTCACTCAGCGTCCCTCTTGACAATCGACTTGACGTGCATTTCTTACGCCATCATACTAGCTAGCTTGCTGTTCCCATAACACCGATTTTTTCAGGAAACCACCACCGTGGCCAATATCAAGTCCGCCAAGAAGCGCGCCAAGCAGACCGTCGTGCGCAACGCGCGCAACGTGGCTCAGCGCTCGATGCTGCGCACCGCTGTCAAGAAAGTGATCAAGGCGCTGGACGCCAACGATGCCGCCGGCGCCGAAGCCGCCTTCGCCGTTGCCCAGCCGATCCTGGATCGCTTCAGCGCGCGTGGCCTGATCCACAAGAACAAGGCTGCTCGCCACAAGAGCCGCCTGAACGACCGCATCAAGGCCCTCAAGGCCGCCTGATCCGGCGTTGCCGCCCTGCCCTTCGGGGCTGGGCAGCAGACAAAAGCCCGGCCTCGGCCGGGTTTTTTGTTGCCTGCAATCCGCCCCATGTAGAGCCGAGCCCATGCTCGGCTGCTGTTCGCA
>NZ_JASJSU010000112.1:0-9534 GCF_030237045.1 Stenotrophomonas maltophilia group sp. Smal17 | reverse complement strand
AAAAGCGGCAGCCAACAAAAAACCCGGCCAAGGCCGGGTTTTTCGCATCGAACCACAACAGCATCACTGCGCGTTGCGGGCTTCCAGCTCGTCTTCCTTCTGGCGATCGAAGAACGCCATGATCCGGCTCATGATCGGGAAGGTGCCTTCGCGACCCAGCGCCGACACCAGGAACCACGGCTCCTTCCAGCCCAGTTCGGCGACGATCTGCTCGGCCGCCGCCTTGGCCTCGTCCTCGAACATCAGGTCAGCCTTGTTCAGCACCAGCCAGCGCGGCTTGTTCAGCAGCTCCGGATCGTGCTTCTCCAGTTCGCGCTCGATCGCACGCACCTGCTCGACCGGCGAAATGCCTTCCACGCCGCCTTCCATCGGCGAGATGTCCACCAGGTGCAGCAGCAGGCGGGTGCGCTGCAGGTGGCGCAGGAACTGCGCACCAAGGCCGGCGCCATCCGCCGCGCCTTCGATCAGGCCCGGAATGTCGGCGATCACGAAGCTGCGGTAGTTCTCCACCTTCACCACACCCAGGTTCGGGTACAGCGTGGTGAACGGGTAATCGGCCACCTTCGGCGTTGCCGCCGAGACGGCGCGGATCAGGGTGCTCTTGCCGGCGTTGGGGAAGCCCAGCAGGCCAACGTCGGCCAGCAGCTTCAGCTCCAGCTTCAGCGTGCGCTCTTCGCCCGGCTCGCCCGGCAGCGCCTGGCGCGGCGAACGGTTGGTCGAGCTCTTGAAATGCATGTTGCCCAGGCCGCCGCGGCCGCCCTTGGCCACCAGCAGGCGGTCGTTGTGCTGGGTCAGGTCGCCGATGACTTCATCGGTGGCAACGTTGATGACCACGGTGCCGACCGGCACGGTGATGGTCAGGTCTTCGCCACCCTTGCCATAGGCCTGGCGGCCCATGCCGTTCTCGCCGCGCTGCGCCTTGAAGATGCGGTCATGGCGGAAGTCGACCAGGGTGTTCAGGTTTTCGTCGGCGCGGATGTACACGCTGCCGCCCGCACCGCCGTCGCCGCCGTCCGGGCCGCCGAGCGGAATGAACTTCTCGCGACGGAAGCCAATGCAGCCGTTGCCGCCGTTGCCGGCGAACACTTCGATTTCTGCTTCGTCTACCAGTTTCATTGTTTCGATGCCTGCGATGGGCGCGGCATCTGCGCCGTCGCCTTGAATGTAATGCGGGCGCGCGTGGCCCGCAGCCCGGCGCGGCCGGTCTTCCTTTTACCCGGTAACTCTAACGAAAAGCCCCGCCGAAGCGGGGCTCTCCATGCAGCGCGCTCTTCATCCAGCACAGCCATGCCGAGGCACGGGTGCCGGCGATGCCTGGATCAGGCGTCGGCCGAGACGATGCTGACGGTGCGACGCTTCTTGGCGCCCTTGACCGAGAACTCCACCTTGCCGTCCACGAGGGCGAACAGGGTGTGGTCACGGCCCAGGCCCACGCCGGAACCCGGGTGGAACTGGGTGCCGCGCTGACGCACGATGATGTTGCCGGCTTCGATGGCCTGGCCGCCGAAGATCTTGACGCCCAGGTACTTCGGGTTGGAGTCGCGACCGTTGCGCGAGGAGCCTACGCCCTTTTTATGTGCCATGACTGCTTCTCCTGATGCTTAGCCGGCGATGCCGGTGATCTCGATTTCGGTGTAGTACTGACGGTGACCCTGACGCTTCATGTGGTGCTTGCGGCGACGGAACTTGATGATCCGGACCTTGTCAGCACGACCCTGGGACAGGACCTTGGCGGTGACGGCAGCGCCCTTCAGCGCATCGCCCAGCTTCACGCCGTCGCTGTCGCCCAGCATCAGGATGTTGTCAAACTTGATCTCGCTGCCGACTTCGACTTCGAGCTTTTCGACGCGGAGCTTTTCGCCCTGCGCCACGCGGTATTGCTTACCGCCGGTGACCAGTACTGCGTACATGACCAGACTTCCTCTGTAGTTATTGTGGTCTATGGACTGCCGCCGTCGAGGGCGGACAGGAGCGGGATTGTACGCAGATCCATGCGACAGGGTCAAGTCAAGCCCTGAACGGCCCGGGAGACCCGGTCGGAACGGGGTCAGATCCCTTTTCACAGCGTGAAAAGGGATCTGACCCCTTCATAAAGCCTTGTCTCACAAGGTGAGACACCGGGCTGGCATTGTCGCCCATTGCCCCCATCTGGTCACCTCGGTAGGCTGACCGATTGCCGTTCCCTGCTGGCCCGGCACCCAGCCAACGCCCCCACAACCGGATCCCCCATGGCGATGGATTTCATCCGCATCCGCGGCGCGCGGACGCACAACCTGAAGAACCTCGACCTCGACCTGCCCCGCGACAAGCTGATCGTGATCACCGGCCTGTCCGGCTCGGGCAAGTCCTCGCTGGCGTTCGACACCATCTACGCAGAAGGCCAGCGCCGCTACGTCGAGTCGCTGTCGGCCTATGCGCGCCAGTTCCTGAGCGTGATGGAAAAGCCGGACCTGGACCACATCGAAGGCCTGTCCCCGGCCATCTCGATCGAGCAGAAGTCGACCTCGCACAACCCGCGTTCGACGGTCGGCACGATCACCGAGATCTACGACTACCTGCGCCTGCTGTACGCCCGCGTTGGCACCCCGCGCTGCCCGGACCACGGCTACCCGCTGGAAGCACAGACGGTCAGCCAGATGGTCGACCAGGTGCTGACCCTGGACCCGGAACAGCGCTACATGCTGCTGGCGCCGGTCATTCGCGACCGCAAGGGCGAGCACGCGCAGGTGTTCGACCAGCTGCGCGCGCAGGGCTTCGTGCGCGTACGCGTGGACGGCGAGCTGCATGAAATCGACGCGGTGCCGCCGCTGGCACTGCGCCAGAAGCACACCATCGAGGCGGTGATCGACCGCTTCCGCCCGCGCGAGGACATCAAGCAGCGCCTGGCCGAGAGCTTCGAGACCGCGCTGAAGCTGGGCGACGGCATGGCCTCGGTGCAGAGCCTGGACAACACCGAAACCGCGCCGACGCTGTTCTCCTCCAAGTACTCCTGCCCGGTGTGCGATTACTCGCTGCCGGAGCTGGAGCCGCGCCTGTTCTCGTTCAACGCACCGATGGGCGCCTGCCCCGGCTGCGATGGCCTGGGTATCGCCGAATTCTTCGATCCGTCGCGCGTGGTGGTGCATCCGGAGCTGTCGCTGGCCGCCGGTGCGGTGCGCGGCTGGGATCGCCGCAATGCCTATTATTTCCAGCTGATCGCCTCGCTGGCCAAGCACTACAAGTTCGACGTCGATGCGGCGTGGAACTCGCTGCCTGAGAACGTGCAGCAGGCCGTGCTGTACGGCAGCGGCGATGAAGCGATCACCTTCACCTACTTCACCGAAGCCGGTGGCCGCACCCAGCGCAAGCACCGCTTCGAGGGCATCATTCCCAACCTCGAGCGCCGCTACAAGGAAACCGAATCGCCGGCGGTGCGCGAAGAGCTGTCCAAGTACATCAGCGAACAGCCGTGCCCGGAATGCCATGGCGCCCGCCTCAACAAGGCGGCACGCAACGTGTTTGTGGCCGACCGCCCGCTGCCGGACCTGGTGGTGCTGCCGATCGACGAAGCACTGAAGTTCTTCAGCGAACTGAGCCTGCCGGGCTGGCGCGGCGAGATCGCCTCGAAGATCGTCAAGGAAATCGGTGAGCGCCTCGGCTTCCTGGTCGATGTCGGCCTGGATTACCTGACCCTGGAACGCAAGGCCGACACCCTGTCCGGTGGCGAAGCGCAGCGCATCCGCCTGGCCAGCCAGATCGGCGCCGGCCTGGTCGGCGTGATGTACGTGCTCGACGAGCCGTCGATCGGCCTGCACCAGCGTGACAACGAGCGCCTGCTCGGCACCCTCACCCGCCTGCGCGACCTGGGCAACACGGTGATCGTGGTCGAGCATGACGAAGACGCGATCCGCCTGGCCGACTACGTGCTGGACATCGGCCCGGGCGCGGGCGTACACGGCGGCGAGATCGTCGGCCAGGGCACCCTGCAGGACATCCTGGAGGCACCGCGCTCGCTGACCGGCCAGTACCTGTCGGGCAAGCGTGCGATCGAGATTCCGGCGCGCCGGCACAAGCCGAACCCGAAGATGACCCTGCACCTGCGCGGGGCCAGCGGCAACAATCTGAAGGGCGTGGACCTGGCGATTCCGTCGGGCCTGCTGACCTGCGTGACCGGTGTGTCCGGCTCGGGCAAGTCGACCCTGATCAACGACACCCTGTTCTCGCTGGCCGCCAACGAGATCAACGGTTCCTCGCACCCGATCGCCCCGTACAAGGAGATCGATGGCCTGGACCTGTTCGACAAGGTGGTGGACATCGACCAGTCGCCGATCGGCCGCACCCCGCGTTCGAACCCGGCCACCTACACCGGCCTGTTCACCCCGCTGCGCGAACTGTTCGCGCAGGTGCCCGAAGCGCGTGCGCGCGGCTACTCGCCGGGCCGTTTCAGCTTCAACGTGCGCGGTGGCCGCTGCGAAGCGTGCCAGGGCGATGGCCTGATCAAGGTCGAGATGCACTTCCTGCCGGACGTGTACGTGCCCTGCGACGTCTGCCACGGCAAGCGCTACAACCGCGAGACGCTGGAGATCCTGTACAAGGGCTTCAACATCAACGACGTGCTGGAAATGACCGTCGAGGATGCGCTGAAGCTGTTCGAACCGGTGCCGTCGATCGCCCGCAAGCTGGAAACACTGGTCGACGTCGGCCTGAGCTACATCAAGCTGGGCCAGAGCGCGACCACGCTGTCCGGTGGTGAAGCGCAGCGCGTGAAGCTGTCCAAGGAACTGTCCCGCCGCGATACCGGGCGCACCCTGTACATCCTCGACGAGCCGACCACCGGCCTGCATTTCCACGACATCGAAGCCCTGCTGGGCGTGCTGCACAAGCTGCGCGACGAAGGCAAC
Organism: Stenotrophomonas maltophilia group sp. Smal17; assembly: GCF_030237045.1. Classification (NCBI taxonomy): domain Bacteria; kingdom Pseudomonadati; phylum Pseudomonadota; class Gammaproteobacteria; order Lysobacterales; family Lysobacteraceae; genus Stenotrophomonas; species Stenotrophomonas maltophilia group sp. Smal17. Next base: position 4,654 of record NZ_JASJSU010000112.1, on the reverse strand, counting down.
ACGGTGGTGGTGATCGAACACAACCTGGACGTGATCAAGACCGCCGACTGGATCGTCGACCTGGGTCCGGAAGGTGGCCATCGCGGTGGCACCATCCTGGTCACCGGCACGCCGGAAGACGTAGCGGCCTGCCCGCAGTCGTACACCGGCCAGTTCCTGGCGCGCATGCTGCCGTCCACCAGCGCGCGACCGGAACGCCCGGCCGCCGTGGCCAACAAGCCCGACGCCCGCCCGCCGCGCAAGGTGAAGCCTGAAAAGCCCGCCAAGGTGGCGAAGAAGGCCGTGGCGGCAACAAGCACCGGCAAGGCCAGCAAGACTGCGGCCGCCAGCAAGAAGAAGAAGGACGCCTGATGAGCAGCGAACACAAGATCCTGGCCCGCATCCCGATCAGCGTGCGCTGGCGTGACATGGACAGCATGGGCCACGTCAACAACGCCAAGTACATCTCCTACCTGGAAGAAGCGCGCGTGCGCTGGATGCTGGGCGTGGACGGTGTGTCGATGACCGACCGCATCGCACCGGTGGTGGCCGCGACCAACGTCAACTACCGGCTGCCGATCGTGTGGCCCAACGACATCCTGGTCGAACTGTTCGTCGAGCGCCTGGGCAACAGCAGCGTGACCATCGGCCACCGCATCGTCGACCAGCAGGATGAGTCGAAGCTGTATTCGGACGGCAACGTGGTGGTGGTGTGGATGGATACCCAGACCGGCAAGAGCGCCCCGTTGCCGGAGGCGATCCGCAGCGCGTCTACCTGATTCGCTTCTGGTAGGTGCCGACCTTGGTCGGCACGCCTCGGCGGCAATGAGGATGCCGGCCAGCGGCCGGCACGACCGACACTGTTCAAAGGACTGACATGATCCACCACACCGAACTGCGCGACCTGCTGCCCGGCATGGTCCCCTTCCCCACCGATGTCTTCCCCGCCGACCAGGCCTGGCTCGGCCAGCACCTGCTGCCGCTGCTGAAGATCGACCTGGGCGTGCTGCGCCCGGAACTGGCCGGCCAGGTGGCGACGATGCTGTGCCCGATCGAGCCGTATGACGGCTGTATCGGCGAGACCACCGAAGAACACCACAACGCGTTCACCGGCACCAACTGGATTGCCTTCGAACTGACCGCCGGCAACGAGATGCGCTTCCTCGGCAACGAGGGCTATTTCATCGGTGATGCAGTGGACGACAAGGACGCGCAGGAACACATCGCGCAGATGCGCGAGAGCTACGGCAAGGCACGCGACTACCACGCCACGCATGGCCGGTTGGCCTGCTACTCGCGCTTCGGCAAGGGCGAAGCCAGCGAACGCGATTATCTGGACACGTTGGGTGGCCCGATCGGTTTCGGCAACTGGACCGAGACCGCGGAGATTCCCGCGGCCTTCGCGCTGGCCTTCACCGAGGCCGCCGATGACCCCAACGCTGCGGAGGATGCCGAAACGGTGATCATCACCCGCGACGGCAACAAATTCTTCGCCGTGGCCGACGTGGCCGGCTACAACTGGTGCGCCACCGGCGCCGATGCGATCGTGATGCTGTACGAACCGGTAAGCCGCACGGTGCTGTTCTCGTACGACTGGTCGTAAGCCCCTGGTAGTGCGGGCCGCTGGCCGGCACTACCGGATATTCCGGTCGCGCCGAGCGTCCTCGACGCTACGGCAGCCATCCCAACCGTCGCTTCCGTAGAGTCGAGCTTGCTCGACTGCTGCTGGCCCGGGCCGTCGAGCAAGCTCGACGCTACGACGGCCATCCCAATCCCTTGCTTCAGCAGCAGCGTGCCGTTTCCCCGCGCGCTTACGGCGCGGCCTTGCGCACCACCAACGTCGCGCTCGCTTCGCCACCGCCTTCCAGCTGCAGCCGCAGTGGCAGCGCCTGCCCGTCCTTCAATGCGCCCTTGCCCTGCATCAGCATCAGGTGCAGGCCGCCGGGCTTGAGTTCGGCACGGGCGCCCGGTGCCAGCGGCAGGCGCTCGATCGCGCGCATGCGGCTGACCCCGTCAGTGATCGTGGTCTCGTGCAGCGACACATCGCCGAAACCGCTGCTGCTCGCGCCAGTGATCGCCACCGCCTTGCGGCAGCCGTTGTGGATCACGCCGTAGCCGGCGGTCATCGGCATCGCCGGATTCGGCGGCAGCCGCGCCCAGCCCTGCTCGACGGTGACGCACGTCGTCTCGGCGGCGGATGCCGATGCTGCGGCCGCACACATCATCAACAATACGCCAACGAATGGTTTGGTTATCATCGCCCAGGTTCCTTCTTCGCAACGAGACCGCAGCATGACGACGCTCATCGAGGTGATCAACCATGGCCCCATCCGCGAACTGCGCCTGGCGCGGCCGCCGGTCAACGCACTGGACACCGAACTGTGCCGGCAGTTGATCCACGCCATCGAGCTGGCCATGGCCGAAGATGCGCACGGCATCGTGCTGTCGGGCAGCGAACGCATCTTCACCGGTGGCATGGACGTGCCGCACCTGCTCTCGCACGGCGATGACAAGCACAAGCTGTTGGACACCTGGAACGCCTTCTTTGGCGCGGTGCGCACGCTGGCCGAGAGCCGCATCCCGGTGGTGGCCGCGATCACCGGCCACGCCCCGGCCGGCGGCTGCGTGCTGGCGCTGTGCTGCGACTACCGGGTGATGGCGCGCAGCGCCGAGCCGTCGCGCCCGTATGCCATCGGCCTGAACGAAGTGCAGGTGGGACTGATCGCACCGGAGGGCATCCAGCGCCTGCTGCGCCGCGCGGTGGGCGTGCACCGCGCCGGGGTCCTGCTGACCACCGGTTCGCTGGTGCCGGCCGAGCAGGCGCTGCAGATTGGCCTGGTCGATGAACTGGCCGAAGGTGACCTGGTGGTGGCGCGTGCCGTGGCCTGGCTGCAGAACCTGCTCAAGCAGCCGCGCCAGCCGATGCTGCTGACCCGCGCGGTTGCCCGCGCCGACCTGCACGAAGCCCTGCACCCGGACCTGATCCAGCTGGACCGCTTCGTCGAAGCCTGGTTCGCCCCGGATGCACAGAACGCCCTGCAGGCGCTGGTGGCACGTCTGGGCAAGTAATCGGTAGTGCCGGCCGCTGGCCGGCTACCTCAGGCGCCGCAGAAGGATCACGAAGCTGCCGGCCAGTGGCCGGCACTACCGATGAGGGGCCGGCCCGCACCGGTATAATCAGGCCTTCTTCATTGCTGTGGCCGCCCCCTTGAACGACACGCCCGAACCCGTCGTCTCCGAGCTGATCGACCTGCTCACCCTGGAGCGGCTGGAGGACAACCTGTTCCGCGGGCAGAGCCGCGACATCGGCACCAAGTACGTGTTCGGCGGGCAGGTGCTGGGCCAGGCATTGGCCGCGGCGCAGGCCACGGTCGACAACGGCCGCCACGTGCATTCGCTGCATGCCTATTTCCTGCGTGCCGGCAACATCGACCACCCGATCGTCTACGACGTGGACCGCACCCGCGATGGCGGCAGCTTCTCGGTGCGCCGGGTCACCGCGATCCAGCATGGCAAGGTGATCTTCTTCTGCGCGGCCTCGTTCCAGCAGGCCGAGACCGGTGCCGAGCACCAGCACAAGATGCCCGAAGTGCCGCAGCCGGAAGACATCGAGCCGAATCGCCCGCTGCCGGCCGAAGTGCTGGAGCGGCTGCCGATCAAGGTGCAGCGCTGGCTGTCGCGCGGCGGCCCGTTCGAGTTCCGCCACGTCTACCCGCGTGACGAACTGAACCCGCCCAAGCGCCCGCCCTACCACCAGGTGTGGCTGCGCCTGAGCGAGCCGGTCGGCGATGCGCCCGAGCTGCACCAGGCGCTGCTGGCCTATGCCTCCGACTTCCACCTGCTGGGCACCGCGACATTCCCGCACGGCATCAGCTACTACCACCCGCACGTGCAGATGGCCTCGCTCGACCACGCCATCTGGTTCCACCGCCCGTTCCGTGCCGACGACTGGCTGCTGTACTCGCTGGACAGCCCCAGCGCGCAGGATTCGCGCGGCCTGGCCCGCGGCCAGTTCTTCACCCGCAACGGCGTGCTGGTGGCCAGCACCGCGCAGGAAGGCCTGATCCGCGTCGTACCCGACCAGGCAGCGGCAGCCGCCGTGCCGGCCAAGGAGTAATCCGATGCGCCAGATCTTCAGCAGCCAGCGCGTGGAAACCGTCGAAGGCGTGGCCGAGCTCCTGCGCGGGCATGGCATCGAGGTCAAGGTGACCAACGGGCGCTCGTACAAGACCCGCCGCCGCGGCCAGTTCAGCTATACCGACCTGGGCAACGCCAGCGCCTACCCGGCGGTGTGGATCGTGCGCGCCGACGACCAGCCGCGCGCACGCGAAATCCTGCGTGACGCGCGCCTGCTCGACACCACCCGTCGCGACCACCCGACCGCCGAGTTCGCCTTCCGCGACATGCCGGAACAGAGCAGCGGCGGCCGCGGCTGGGCCTGGCGCATCCGCATCGCCCTGCTGGTGGTGATCGCCGGCGTGGCGCTGGTGATCGGCCTGCGCCATCGCGGCACCCCGGCGCCGGCCGCACCGGCCCCTGCCCCGCAGGCGCAGCCGCAGCAGCAGCCCCCCGCCCAACCGGCTCCGCCGGAAGAAGAAGAAGTCCGGGTCCGCATCCAGCCGTCGAAATGACACACGGGTAGTGCCGGCCGCTGGCCGGCAAGCGCAGCCCGCCG
>NZ_JASJSU010000111.1:0-13883 GCF_030237045.1 Stenotrophomonas maltophilia group sp. Smal17 | reverse complement strand
CAGCCCCACATCGACCCGCCTGCCACCGTAAGCCGCTTTTGACGTTGCTTTGGCTGCGGCCGTTGCCTCTGCGGGTGCCGGGTGCAACCCGGCCGACGCCCCCAACCCGTACAATATCCGGATGCCTCTGATTACTCTGCAGAACGTCGACTTCAGCGTCGGCGGCCCGTTGTTGCTGGAAAAGGCCGAACTGTCGATCGAGCCGGGCGAACGCATCGCCCTGATCGGCCGCAACGGCGCCGGCAAATCCACCCTGCTCAAGCTGCTGTCCGGCGACCACAAGCCCGATGACGGCGAAGTCCGCGTGCAGCAGGGCGTGCGTGTCACCCGCCTGGAGCAGGAAGTGCCGCATGGCGCTGCCGGCTCGGTGTTCGACGTCGTGGCCGATGGCCTGGGCGAACTGGGCCAGTGGCTGGCCGAGTTCCACCATCTCAGCCACGCCGAAGTCTTCGATGGCGAAGCGCTCGGCAACGTGCAGGCCAAGATCGACGCCGCCAACGGCTGGGGACTGGACCAGCGCGTCAGCGAAACCCTGACCAAGCTCGACCTCGACGGCGAAGCCGAGTTCGGCCGCCTGTCCGGCGGCATGAAGCGCCGCGTGCTGCTGGCCCGTGCGCTGGTGTCCAGCCCCGATGTGCTGCTGCTGGACGAACCGACCAACCACCTCGACATCGAAGCCATCGACTGGCTCGAAGCGTTCCTGAAGGGCTGGAGCGGCAGCGTGGTGTTCGTCACCCATGACCGCCGCTTCCTGCGTGCGCTGGCCACCCGCATCGTCGAGATCGACCGCGGCCAGGTCACCAGCTGGCCGGGCGACTGGGCCAACTACGAGCGCCGCCGCGAGGAACGCCTCAACGCGCAGGCGCAGGAAAACGCCCGCTTCGACAAGCTGCTGGCGCAGGAAGAAGTCTGGATCCGCCAGGGCATCAAGGCGCGCCGTACCCGCGACGAGGGCCGCGTACGCCGCCTGAAGGCGATGCGCACCGAACGCTCGCAGCGCCGCGATCTCAGCGGCAACGTCAAGATGGAAGCCGCGCAGGGCGTCAGCTCGGGCAAGAAGGTCATCGACGTCAAGGATATTTCGTTCGCCTTCGGCGAGCGCACGATGGTCCGTGACTTCAGCACCACCATCCTGCGTGGCGACCGCATCGGCCTGATCGGCCCCAACGGCAGTGGCAAGACCACCTTGCTGAAGCTGTTGCTGGGTGAACTGCAGCCGGCCAAGGGTGAGGTCAACCCCGGTACCAACCTGCAGATCGCCTATTTCGACCAGTACCGCGCGGTGCTGCGCGAAGACTGGAGCGCGATCGAGAACGTGGCCGAAGGCCGTGATTTCCTCGAGTTCAACGGCAAGCGCAAGCACGTGCATGCCTACCTGCAGGACTTCATGTTCACCCCGGAACGTGCGCGTGCGCCGATCACCCGCCTGTCCGGCGGCGAGCGCAACCGCCTGCTGCTGGCCAAGCTGTTCGCGCAGCCGTCCAACCTGCTGGTGATGGACGAACCGACCAACGACCTCGACGTGGAAACCCTGGAACTGCTGGAAGAGCTGCTGGGTGAGTACACCGGCACCCTGCTGCTGGTCAGCCACGACCGTGATTTCATCGACAACGTGGTGACCTCCACGCTGGTGATGGAAGGCGACGGCGTGATTGGTGAGTACGTGGGTGGCTACAGCGACTGGCAGCGCTATGCCGCCAGCATCGCTGCGCCTGCCGCGGCCCCGGCAGCCAAGCCGGCGGCAGCTGCACCGGCCGCCACGGCAGCTGCTCCCGCAGCGCCCAAGCGCAAGCTGGCCTACAAGGAAGCGCGCGAACTGGAACAGCTGCCGAAGACCATCGAGAAGCTGGAAGGCGACGTCGAAGGGCTGACCTCGGCGATGAACGACCCGTCGTTCTATACCCGCAGCAGCGCCGAAGTGACCGCGCACACCCAGCAGCTGGCCAAGGTCCAGGCCGAGTTGGATGCCGCGTACGCACGCTGGGAAGAGCTGGAAGGCTGAGCGCCGGCCGGCGCTGCCGGTGGACAATCAGTAGATCCACGCCATGCGTGGATGGCGGCATCAGTGCGGACCAAGGTCCGCACCCACCGGGGGGCCAGCGGTCATTTGACCCCGTGCAGATCCCGCAGCTGGCTCGGCCGGCTGCCGAAGTACGCCGCCAGATCGGCGATGTCCTGATCACTCAGGTCCTTGGCCTGCGGCGTCATCAGCGCATGCTGGCGGTCACCGGCGCGGTAGGCCTGCAGGGCGTGCGCCAGGTAGTCACCGTACTGGCCACCCAGCTTCGGATAGGTCGCATCGATCGGCGCATTGCCGTCCGCCCCGTGGCAGTCGATGCAGCTCTGGTTGGTGGCCTTGCCCTTCACCTTGGCGCGGGCTTCGCCGGCGGCCTCGCGGCCCGCAGGCAGGCCGGCCGATGAAGAAGAACCGTGTTCGCCGCTGGCATGGCCCGGGTCGGCGGCGGATTTTTCGCTGTTTTCCACCTGCGACTGCGAACAGGCGGCCAGCAGCAGGGCAACGGACAGGGCGATGGCATGACGCATCGGATGCGCGGCTTTCGACATGGGCGGGCCTTACTTGACGGTGGACAGGTAAACAGAGAGATCGGCGATCTCCTGTTCGCTGAAGCTCATCGACTGCGCCTGCATCGTTGGATGCCGGCGCTTGCCCTGGCGGTACTCGGTCAGGGCCTGGGCCAGGTACTGCTGGGTCTGGCCGCCGATCTTCGGCACCCGGTAACTGGGGTAGGCGTTCTTGTAGCCGGTGATGCCGTGGCACCCCTGGCAGGTGTAGGCCAGGACGCGGCCATTGTCGAAGTTGCCGGTAGGGGCGGCAGGTGCCGTGGCAGCGGCGGGAGCCGGGGCCGGGGCAGGTGTGGCAGGAGCAGGAGCGGGCTGTGCGGCGGCCCCAAGGGGCAGGAGGACGGCCAGAGCGAGACAAGCGGCGAGCGGCTGCGGGCGCATGGTGTCGTTTCCGGGGATTCGGGTCTGGTCGTTCCGGCGTGGGGTACGGAACGCCCCGAGTATAGCCCCAGGTTTCATCTAGCTGAAATGGGGGTGGGCCGACCAGCGGCGTGAAGACACCATGACCTTTGGGATATGGTGTGGCCGTGAAGTGGTGCATTACTTTGCTACCACACCTGTCCACGCATCCTCCAGGGACCCGACGATGTCGCACCCAACCTTCCTGTCCGGCCGTCGCAGCGGAATCTGCGCTGCCGCACTGCTGATCTCCACCTCCCTGCTGCTGGGCGGTTGCGCCGCAGGGCCCAATTCCGAAGCCAAGGCCGCCGAGACCAAGGAGGAGAAGAAGGTCGATGCGGTCCCGGTCGAAGTGGCGGTGGCTAGCCACCGCGCGGTCGCGGCCAGCTACACCGGCACCGCCGCACTGGAACCGCGCGCCGAATCGCAGGTGGTGGCCAAGACCTCCGGCGTGGCGTTGGCGGTGCTGGTCGAGGAAGGGCAGCGGGTGACCGCCGGCCAGCCGCTGGTGCGGCTGGACCCGGACCGCGCACGCCTGGCCGTTGCCCAGAGTGAAGCGCAGATGCGCAAGCTGGAAAACAACTACCAGCGCGCACAGAAGCTGGTTGGCCAGCAGATGGTCAGCGCCGCCGACGTCGACCAGCTGCGCTTTGACCTGGAAAACGTCCGCGCGCAGTACCGCCTGGCCACGCTGGAACTGTCCTACACCACGGTGGTGGCGCCGATCTCCGGCGTCATCGCATCGCGCTCGATCAAGACCGGCAACTTCGTGCAGATCAACACGCCGATCTTCCGCATCGTCGACAACTCGCGGCTGGAAGCCACGCTCAACGTCCCCGAGCGCGAGCTGGCCACCCTGCGTGCCGGCCAGCCGGTGACGCTGGTTGCCGATGCGCTGCCGGGCCAGAGTTTCACCGGCACCGTCGATCGCATCGCACCGGTGGTCGATTCGGGCAGCGGCACGTTTCGCGTGGTCAGCGCCTTCGACGGTGCCGCGCACGCGCTGCAGCCCGGCATGTTCGGCCGCATCCGCATCGATTACGACCAACGTGCCGATGCGCTCGTGGTGCCGCGCCTTTCGTTGCTCGACGACGGTGAGCCGGCGGTGTTCCGGGTGCGCGAAGGCAAGGTCGCACGGGTTCCGGTCAAGCTGGGTTACGCCGAGGGCCCGTGGGTGGAGATCCGTGATGGCCTGGCGGCCGGTGATCAGGTGGTCACCGCCGGCAAGGTCGCCCTGCGCGACGGCACCGCGGTGCAGGTGATCGCCGATCCGAAGGCCAAGGCGAAGACGGTCGCAGCGTCCGCCACGCCGGCAGACAAGGCCGGGAGCAAGCAATGACCGCCCCGGGCCACGACCACGGTGCCTCGCCGGCGAGCGACGGCGCCGCCGCCGGCCTGCGCGGCGGCCTGGTGGAATTCGCCACCCGCCGCCGCGTGACCATCGCCATGTGCACGGTCACCCTGCTGCTGTTCGGCCTGATCGCGCTGGGCAACCTCAAGGTCAACCTGCTGCCCGACCTGAGCTACCCGACGCTGACCGTGCGTACCGAGTACACCGGTTCGGCGCCCACCGAAATCGAAACCCTGATCACCCAGCCGGTCGAAGAAGCGGTGGGCGTGGTCAAGAACCTGCGCAAGCTGAAGTCGGTCTCGCGCACCGGCCAGAGCGACGTGGTGCTGGAGTTCGCCTGGGGGACCAACATGGACCAGGCCAGCCTGGAGGTGCGCGACAAGATGGAAGCGCTGAACCTGCCGCTGGAGGCGAAGGCGCCGGTGCTGCTGCGCTTCAACCCGTCCACCGAGCCGATCATGCGCCTGGTGCTGTCGAGCAAGACCGCGCCGGCCAGCGATGCCGATGCGATCCGCGAGCTGACCGGCCTGCGCCGTTATGCCGATGAAGACCTGAAGAAGAAGCTGGAGCCGGTCTCCGGCGTGGCCGCGGTCAAGGTCGGCGGTGGCCTGGAAGACGAGATCCAGGTCGACATCGACCAGCAGAAGCTGGCCCAGCTGAACCTGCCGATCGACACCGTCATCAAGCGCCTGAAGGACGAGAACATCAACATCTCCGGCGGCCGCCTGGAAGAAGGTTCGCAGCGTTTCCTGGTGCGCACCGTCAACCAGTTCGCCGATCTGGAAGAGATCCGCAACCTGCTGGTCACCACCCAGGGAAGCAATGGCAGCGCGGCTGATTCGGCGCTGCAGCAGATGTTCAACATCGCCGCCTCGACCGGCTCGGCGGCGGCCATCGCGGCGGCCTCGGCGGCGCAGAGCGCATCGTCCGGCGGCGGGTCCAGCGTGATCGCCAACGGGGTGCCGGTGCGCCTGAAGGACGTGGCCACCGTGCGCCAGGGCTACAAGGAGCGCGAAGCGGTGATCCGCCTGGGCGGCAAGGAATCGGTCGAGCTGGCGATCTACAAGGAAGGCGACGCCAACACCGTGTCCACCGCCGAGGCGTTGCGCAAGCGCCTGGAGCAGATCAAGGGCACGTTCCCGGCCGACGTCGAGATGACCACCATCGAGGACCAGTCGCGCTTCATCGAGCACGCCATCGCCGACGTCAAGAAGGACGCGGTGATCGGTGGCCTGCTGGCGATCCTGATCATCTTCCTGTTCCTGCGTGATGGCTGGAGCACCTTCGTGATCAGCCTGTCGCTGCCGGTCTCGATCATCGCCACGTTCTTCTTCATGGGCCAGCTGGGGCTGAGCTTGAACGTGATGTCGCTGGGCGGCCTGGCGCTGGCCACCGGCCTGGTGGTGGATGACTCGATCGTGGTGCTGGAAAGCATCGCCAAGGCGCGCGAGCGCGGCCTGGGCATCCTGCAGGCCGCCATCGCCGGTACCCGCGAAGTGAGCATGGCCGTGGTCGCCTCGACCCTGACCACCATCGCGGTGTTCCTGCCGCTGGTGTTCGTCGACGGCATCGCCGGCCAGCTGTTCCGCGACCAGGCGTTGACCGTGGCGATCGCCATCGCGATCTCGCTGCTGGTGTCGATGACGCTGATCCCGATGTTGAGCTCGCTGAAGGGACGGCCACCGCTGGCGTTCCCGGAAGAGGCACCGAATGAACCGTGGCAGCCGCAGAACCGCTGGCAGAAGCCGGTCGCGCTGGGCCGCCGTGGCGTCGTCGCGACCGTGCGCTGGGGCTTCTATGCGCTGGCCTGGCTGGTGGTACGCCTGTGGCGCGGCGTGGTGGCGGTGGTCGGCCCGGTGATGCGCAAGGCCAGCGATCTGGCGATGAAGCCCTACGCGGGTGCCGAGCGCGGCTATCTGCGCCTGCTGCCGAGCGCGCTGGCCCACCCGGGCAAGGTGCTGGGCGTGGCCACGATCATCTTCGTGGCGACCATGGCGCTGGTGCCGATGCTCGGTGCCGACCTGATTCCGCAGCTGGCGCAGGACCGTTTCGAAATGACGGTGAAGCTGCCGGCCGGCACGCCGCTGAAGCAGACCGATGCGCTGGTGCGCGAACTGCAGCTGGCACACGGCAAGGGCGAGGGTGTGGCATCGCTGTACGGCGTCAGTGGCAGTGGTACCCGGCTGGATGCGAGCCCGACCGAAAGCGGCGAGAACATCGGCAAGCTGACCGTGGTGATGGAAGGCGGCGGCAACGCACGCACCGAAGCGGCCATCACCGAACGCCTGCGCAGCACCATGGGCCAGCATCCGGGCGCCCAGGTCGATTTCGCACGGCCGGCGTTGTTCAGCTTCTCCACGCCGCTGGAAATCGAACTGCGCGGGCAGGACATGGCGACCCTGGAAGTGGCCGGCCAGCGCCTGGCGGCGATGCTGCGCGGCAATGCGCACTACGCCGACGTGAAGTCGACGGTGGAAGAGGGTTTCCCGGAAATCCAGATCCGCTTCGACCAGGAACGTGCCGGTGCACTCGGCCTGACCACCCGCCAGATCGCCGATGTGGTGGTGAAGAAGGTGCGCGGCGACGTCGCCACCCGTTACAGCTTCCGCGACCGCAAGATCGACGTGCTGGTGCGTGCGCAGGAAGGCGACCGCGCCAGCGTGGAGAGCATCCGCCGGCTGATCGTCAACCCGGGCAGCACGCGCCCGGTCACCCTGGACGCGGTGGCCGATGTGGTCGCCACCACCGGTCCGAGCGAGATCCACCGTGCCGATCAGACACGCGTGGCAGTGGTGTCGGCCAACCTGCGCGACATCGATCTCGGCGCGGCCATGCGCGAAGTGCAGCAGATGGTGGCCGAGCAGCCGCTGGGTGCGGGCGTTGGCCTGCATATCGGCGGCCAGGGCGAGGAGCTGGCACAGGCGGCGAAGTCGCTGATCTTCGCCTTCGGCCTGGCGATCTTCCTGGTCTACCTGGTGATGGCTTCGCAGTTCGAGTCGCTGCTGCATCCGTTCGTGATCCTGTTCACCATCCCGCTGGCGCTGGTCGGTGCGATCCTGGCGCTGATGCTGACCGGCAAGCCGATTTCGGTGGTGGTGTTCATCGGCCTGATCCTGCTGGTCGGCCTGGTCACCAAGAACGCGATCATCCTGATCGACAAGGTCAACCAGCTGCGCGAGGCCGGCGTGGCCAAGCACGAGGCACTCGTAGAGGGGGCGCGCTCGCGCCTGCGGCCGATCATCATGACCACCCTGTGCACGCTGTTCGGCTTCCTGCCGCTGGCGGTGGCGATGGGCGAGGGTGCCGAAGTACGCGCGCCGATGGCGATCACCGTGATCGGCGGCCTGCTGGTATCGACCCTGCTGACCCTGCTGGTGATCCCGGTGGTGTATGACCTGATGGACCGTCGCGGCGATGCCTACTACCGCGAGCGCGGCCGCAAGCATGCAGGTGAGATCGAGCCCGGCGCCGCCGGCAGCGCGGCAGGTGCGGAGGAGCCGGCATGAGTGTTGCCGAGTTCTCGATCCGCCGTCCGGTCACCACCATCATGTGCTTCGTGTCGCTGGTGGTGATCGGCCTGATCGCTTCGTTCCGGTTGCCGCTCGAAGCGCTGCCGGACATCTCCGCGCCGTTCCTGTTCGTGCAGATCCCGTACACCGGTTCGACCCCGGAGGAAGTGGAGCGGACCATCATCCGCCCGGTCGAGGAGTCTCTGGCGACGATGACCGGGATCAAGCGCATGCGCTCGTCGGCGACCTCCGAAGCGGCGCTGATCTACATCGAGTTCAGCGACTGGGACCGTGATATCGCCATCGCCGCCTCCGATGCCCGCGAGCGCATCGATGCGATCCGCAGCGACCTCCCCGACGACCTGCAGCGCTACAACGTGTTCAAGTGGTCCAGCAGCGACCAGCCGGTCCTGAAGGTGCGCCTGGCCAGTACCACCGACCTGACCACCGCCTATGACATGCTCGACCGCGAGTTCAAGCGGCGCATCGAGCGTATTCCGGGCGTGGCCCGCGTCGATATCACCGGCGCGCCGCCGAACGAGGTGGAGATCGCCATCGATCCGAACCGGCTCAACGCGCACGGGCTGAGCATCAACGAGCTGAGCGAGCGCCTGCGCACGCTGAACTTCTCGATCTCGGCCGGGCAGATCGACGACAACGGCCAACGCGTGCGCGTGCAGCCGGTGGGCGAGATCACCGATCTGCAGGAGATGCGTGACCTGGTGATCAACGCCAAGGGTCTGCGCCTGGGCGACATTGCCGATGTTCGGCTGAAGCCGGCGCGCATGAACTACGGGCGCCGCCTGGACGGCAACCCGGCGGTCGGCCTGGACATCTTCAAGGAGCGCAGCGCCAACCTGGTGGAGGTCTCGCGTGCCGCGCTGGCCGAGGTCGAATCGATCCGCGCCGAGGCGTCGATGCGCGACGTGCAGATCAAGGTGATCGACAACCAGGGCAAGGCGGTGACGTCATCGCTGCTGGAGCTGGCCGAGGCCGGCGCCGTCGGCCTGATCCTGTCGATCACGGTGCTGTTCTTCTTCCTGCGCCATTGGCCTTCGACCCTGATGGTGACGCTGGCGATCCCGATCTGCTTCACCATCACCCTGGGCTTCATGTACTTCGTCGGGGTGACGCTGAACATCCTGACCATGATGGGCCTGCTGCTGGCGGTGGGCATGCTGGTCGACAACGCCGTGGTGGTGGTGGAGAGCATCTACCAGGAACGCGAGCGCATGCCCGGGCAGCCGCGGCTGGCTTCGATCATCGGCACCCGCAACGTGGCCATCGCGCTCAGCGCGGGCACGTTGTGCCACTGCATCGTGTTCGTGCCGAACCTGTTCGGCGAGACCAACAACATCAGCATCTTCATGTCGCAGATCGCGATCACCATCTCGGTCTCGCTGCTGGCTTCGTGGCTGGTCGCGGTCAGCCTGATCCCGATGCTGTCCGCGCGCATGGCCACGCCCAAGCTGGTGCACTCGCAGACCGGCATGATCGCCCGGCTGCAGCGCCGCTATGCCACGCTGCTGGACTGGTCGCTGCACCATCGCGGCTGGAGCCTGCTCGGCATCGTGCTGGTGGTGCTGGTCAGCCTGGTGCCGATGAAGCTGACCAAGATCGACATGTTCGGCGGTGATGGCGGCAAGGACATCTTCATCGGCTACATGTGGAAGGGCGCCTACACCTATCGGCAGATGTCCGATGAAGTGGCACGGGTGGAGAACTGGATCGACCAGAACCGCGAGCGCCTGCATGTGAAGCAGGTCTACTCCTGGTACAGCGAGCAGGAAGGCAGCTCGACCGTGGTCACCCTGGACGAGAAGTACGCCAAGGACATCAAGGCGCTGCAGGAAGAACTGCGCAAGGGCCTGCCCAAGTCCGCCCGCACCGACTACTTCGTCGGCAACCAGGGCGGCGACGGTGGCGGCGGTGGCAACCAGGGCGTGCAGGTGCAGCTGGTCGGCGACTCAAGTTCGATGCTGCAGGAGATCGGCCAGGAAGTGGTGCCGCTGCTGGCCCAGCGCGCCGAGCTGCGCGACGTGCGCATCGACAACGGCGAGAAGGGCGGAGAACTGAAGGTGCGCGTCGATCGCGAGCGTGCCGCGGCATTCGGCTTCAATGCCGAGCAGGTGGCCAGCTTCGTCGGCCTGGCGCTGCGTGGCGCACCGATGCGCGAGTTCCGCCGCGGCGACAACGAGGTGCCGGTGTGGGTGCGCTTCGCCGGTGCCGAGCAGAGCAGCCCGGAAGACCTGGCCGGCTTCAGCGTGCGTACCGGTGATGGCCGCAGCGTGCCGCTGCTGAGCCTGGTCACCGTCGATGTCGGTTCGTCCGCCACCCAGATCGGCCGCACCAACCGCCAGACCACGCTGACCATCAAGGCCAACCTGGCCGAGAAGGTCACCGCGCCGGATGGCCGCAAGGCGATGGAAGCGGTGCTCAAGCCGATGAACTTCCCGGCCGGCTACGGCTTCACCTTCGACGGCGGCGACTACGGCAACGACGACGAGGCGATGCAGCAGATGGTGTTCAACCTGCTCATCGCGCTGGTGATGATCTACGTGGTGATGGCGGCGGTATTCGAATCGCTGCTGTTCCCGGCGGCGATCATGAGCGGCGTGCTGTTCTCGATCTTCGGCGTGTTCTGGCTGTTCTGGATCACCGGCACCTCGTTCGGAATCATGTCCTTCATCGGCATCCTGGTGCTGATGGGCGTGGTGGTGAACAACGGCATCGTGATGATCGAGCACATCAACAACCTGCGGCGCGGCGGCATGGGCCGCACCCAGGCGCTGGTGGAAGGCTCACGCGAGCGCCTGCGCCCGATCATGATGACCATGGGCACGGCGATCCTGGCGATGGTGCCGATCTCGCTGACCAATACGCAGATGTTCGGCAATGGCCCGGAGTACGCGCCGATGGCGCGCGCGATCGCCGGAGGCCTGGCGTTCTCGACCGTGGTCAGCCTGCTGTTCCTGCCGACCATCTACGCGGTGCTGGACGACCTGCGCAGCGCGGTTACGCGGCTGATCCGTCGTGCGCGCGGGCTGGAAATGGTAGAGCCGGGCGCTGCCCGGCTGTAATGCGCGACAACGTGTTGTGGTGTGGGGGAGGCCGGTCGTAGTGGGGCGGCCTCCCCCTTTTTTCGTTCGCCGCGTCCGTTTGCCTTCTGTAGAGCCGAGCCATGCTCGGCTGCCTTTCGCCGCGTCGCGGCGCCGCCCGAGCATGGGCTCGGGCGCTACAGATTCTGTGGCCGGTTGAAAGGCTTACCCAGCCACCTTGCCCCACACCTTGAAGGTGGTCAGCCACAGGCCGAGCATGCTGCCGATGTTGGTCAGCATGAAGGTGAGTACCACCCGGGTGACGCGGTTGCGGTACCAGCCCTTCAGGCTCTGCGCATCGTCGCGCAGTTTCAGGAAGTCCTCGTACGCCGGCTTGCGCAGTCGCGCTTCCACCAGCGCCGAGAACGCACCGGTCGGGATGCTCAGGCGGAACGGCTTGAACGGGGCCACCGCGATCGCGGTGAGGATGCTCAGCGGATGGCCGCCGGCCAGCAGGCAGCCCAGGCCCGCCAGGCCGCCGGTATACATCGCCCAGGTCGCCAGCAGTTCGGTACCCACGCCCAGTCCACCGCGATAGAAGCCCACGCCAATGCCGGTCGCCACGATGGCCAGGATGCCCAGCGTGAACCACGGAATGTTGCGCTTCTTCGGCACCGCCTCCAGTTCCGCGCGCAGCGGCGCCGGTGCCTCGGTGTCGGTTTCCAGGTAGCGCGCCAGCCCGGCCAGGTGGCCGGCACCGACCACGGCCAGCACTTCGCGCTGCTGCGGGTCGTGCTCTTCGCGCAGGCGCGTGGCCATGTAGCGGTCACGCTCGCCGATGATGGTCTCGTACAGCGCCGGGCTCTCGCTGGCGAACTCGCCGAAGCTCGATTCCAGCATGTCGCCCTGCTTGAGTTTCTCGATCTCGTTCTCGCCCACTTCCTCGGATGAGAACAGGCCGGCACCGAGGCCGGCGACCAGCTTCAGCTTGCCGAAGAAGCCCAGCCGCTGCGATGCGCGGCGGAAGGTCAGGCCCACCTCGCGGTCGATCAGGTGTACCGGCAGGTTGCGCTCACGCGCCAGTTCCACCGCACGCTTGAGTTCCGCGCCCGGCTCGATGTCGAGCTGTTCGGCCAGGCGGCGCTGGTAGGCGGACAAGGCCAGGTTGGCGGCGAACAGCGCCACCCGGCCCTTGCGGATCACCTCGACCAGGTCGAGCTTGGCCAGCGTGTCCGGGTCGCTCAGCGCCTGCAGGCGCTGCGGGTCCAGCTCGACGGCCACTGCATCGAAGCGGCCGCTGTCGATGGCCTTTTCCACGGCTTCGACGCTGGCGCGGGAGACGTGGGCAGTGCCCAGCAGGGTGTAGCGCACGCCGTCACGTTCGACGACACGCACCGGCTGGCCGGCGAACAGGTCGTCGCCGGTCTCGGGAAGGGTTTCAGTCATGGGTTCATTCATTGGAAGGTGCGGTGTCAGCGCCATCGCCGAGCGCGCGCTGCATCTGCACGGTGTCCAGCCAGCGGCCGTGCTTGCGGCCCAGGCCCTTGAAAATGCCTACCAGGTGGAAGCCGAAGCGTTCGTGCAGCTTGATCGAAGCGGTGTTGGTCGGTTCACCGATCACCGCCACCATCTGCCGGTAGCCGCGCGCCACGCAGGCGTCGATGAGGGCCTGCAGCAGGCCGGTGCCGACGCCGTTGCCCTGAAAACGGGCATCGACGTAGACCGAATTCTCGACGGTCCACTGGTAGGCCACGCGGGTGCGGTAGGTGTTGGCGTAGGCATAGCCGGCCACCTGGCCGTCGATCTCGGCGACCAGGTAGGGGAAGCCACGGTCGATGATGTCGCGCATGCGGCGCAGCATCTCGGTCGCGTCCGGAATGTCGTACTCGTAGGTGTTGACGAAGTCGGTTACTTCCACCGCGTAGATCGCGGTGATCGCGTCGATGTCGGCCGGGCCGGCATCACGGATGAGGACGGCCATGCGCGGGCTCCGGCTCAGTCGATGTAGCGCTTGAGCAGGTCGCCGTACGCATCGATGCGGCGATCACGCAGGAATGGCCAGATGCGGCGCACGTGCTCGCTGCGCTGCAGGTCCACATCGCACAGCAGCACGGTGGCGTCGGTGCCGGCTTCGGCCAGGAATTCGCCCTGCGGGCCCAGCACGTGGCTGTTGCCCCAGAACTGGATGCCCGACGCGCCCAGCGGCGAGGCTTCGTGGCCGACGCGGTTGCAGCTCAGCACCGGCAGGCCGTTGGCCACGGCGTGGCCGCGGTGGCTCAGCACCCAGGCGTCGCGCTGGCGGGTCTTCTCGTCCTGCACGTCGTCCGGATCCCAGCCGATCGCGGTCGGGTACAGCAGCAGCTCGGCACCGGCCAGCGCCATCAGGCGCGCCGCTTCCGGGTACCACTGGTCCCAGCAGACCAGCACGCCGAGGCGGCCCACCGAGGTGTCGATCGGGGTGAACCCGATATCGCCCGGGGTGAAGTAGAACTTCTCGTAGAAGCCCGGATCGTCCGGGATGTGCATCTTGCGGTACTTGCCGAGCAGGGTGCCGTCCTTCTCGAACACCACGGCGGTGTTGTGGTACAGGCCGGCGGCGCGGCGCTCGAACAGCGAACCGACCAGCACCACGCCATGCTTCTTCGCCAGCGCGCCCAGGCGCTCGGTGCTGGGGCCCGGAATCGGCTCGGCCAGGTCGAACTCGTCCACCGACTCGTGCTGGCAGAAGTACGGGCCGTTGTGCAGTTCCTGCAGCAGCACCAGCTTGGCACCCTGCGCAGCCGCCTCGGCCACGCGTGCTTCGATCACCGCCAGATTGGCGGCGGCGTCACCGTGGTTGCGCTCCTGGATCAGGGCGACGGTAAGGGGGCTGCGCGAGTTCATGCGGGGCGTTCCTGCGGGGGAAAACCTGCATGTTAGCGCGGATGGATGGCGACGGCGTGTTGCGCGCTGAATGGGTGCTGGTAGTGCCGGCCGCTGGCCGGCAATCCCGTGGATCCATCA
>NZ_JASJSU010000110.1:0-14094 GCF_030237045.1 Stenotrophomonas maltophilia group sp. Smal17 | reverse complement strand
CCCCCCCGCCCCCCCCCCACTACCGGGAGTTCAAAATGCCCGGCGGATGTCCGATCAGGCAGCCAGCGAATCCAACGCGGCTTCCAGCGCGTCCAGGTTCGGCAGCAGCGCGCTCTGCTCCCCCAGCAACACGCGCATGTGCACGATCTGCGGCAGGGTTTCCTCGGAGGCATCGGCCAGCAGGCCGTCGCGCGGCACCGAGATCAGCTGCGGGAAGTTCTGCGTCAGCAGCGCGTAATAGGGACGCTGGGCGTTGCCGGACAGCGCCTTCAGCACCAGCACCTTGTTGTGGCCGCCCACGGCTTCCTCGCCCAGCCCGGAAAGCCGCGCGAACGATACCAGTGGCACCTGCCAGCCATGCCAGCCGATCTCGCCGACCAGCCAGCGCGGTGCATCGGCGATCGGCTGCACCGGCACGCGCGACATCATTTCCGCCACCGTAGCGTTGGGCAGCAGCACGCGTTCGCTGCCGGCCTGGATCAGGACGCCGCGGATTTCATCATTGCTGGCGTAGCTCATGGTGCCTCTCCGTTGTCATCCTGCTCGCCCCAGCGCGCAGCGATGGCCTGCGCCAGTTCCTGCGGTTCACCGGCAACCATGCCGGCGGCAACGACAGCGGTGGCCGCCGCCGGGTCATAGCAGCCCTCGCCCACCTGCCCGGCCACCCAGGCCCCGGCAGCGGCGAGGTCCAGCGCCGGCCCGACGTGGGCCAGGTCGGCGCCACTGAGCAGCACCAGCGCGGTGTATTCGGCCGGCAACGCTGCAATCGAGATACCGGCGGCATCGCTGAGGAAATGCAGGCCGTCGCTGGCCGCCTGCACACCGATGTCGTCGGCCAGCACGTGCACTTCACCGGGTACGGCGCGCTGGCCGGCTTCAGCCAGCTGCACCGGCAACGGCGACACGCGCGCCATCTGCTTGACCAGGTTGCCGTAACGACCGCCATCCAGGCGCATGTGCACCAGCACCGGCACGCTCAGCGCAGGCGGCAGCGCACCGAGCAGGCGGCGCAGGGCATCCGGCCCGCCGATACCCGCCAGCACCAGCAGCGAACCGGCGCGCGCGCCGGCCGGTGCCGCAGCATCCAGGTCGACCAGGCTCAGGTGATCGGTATCGAACGAAGGCAACGGCGCTTCCACCGCAGCGCCGTGGGCAGCAGCGGCCGGTGCATCCGCCATGTCATCGACCAGCGACCATGCCGTGTGGTCGAACGACATCGACGGTGCGGCCGCGGCCACCGGTGTGGCCACCGGAGGCGACGGCAGCGGCGATGCCTCCAGCGGCTCGGGCAGTACCGGCTGCAACGCCGCCAGCGCCTGCTCCAGGGCGACCGGCTCATGCAGGTGCGCCGGTGGCGAGTACAGGGTGTCAGCCGGCACACCGTCGGCCCAGCTCAGCGCCTGCTCCAGATGCGGTTGCAGGGCTTCTTCCTGCGGCGCCGGTGCCGGTGCCGGATGGCCCGGCTCCAGCTGCAGGCTGGGTTCTTCCTCGGCGCCGGGCGGCAGCACCTGCTGGTGACCATGCAGCTTGGCCGCCAGATGCCGGCCCCAGCGCTGCGCGTCCCAGCCATCCCGGCGCGCCGCCAGTTCGGCCTCGTCGAACACCAGGGTCAGGCCCGGCGCGGACAGCACGGGCTCAAGGCGTTCCAGCGCATCCTCGATGGCCGCCTCCAGGGCGATCACCACGATCTGCGGACGGGCATCCTGCAGCAGCTGCGGCTCCAGGCCGTTCGGGTCGTCTTCCAGTACCAGCTGCACATCGGCGTGCGACAGTGCCTCGCGCAGGCGCTCACGCGCCGCACCCGGGCGGGCCAGCAGGGCGACGGCCGGGGCCGGATGGGCTTCACTCACGGACACGGGCGATCCCCAGCAGGTCGTACACGTTACGCATCAGGTCCAGTTCCTGGTAAGGCTTGCCCAGGTAGCGCTGGACACCGATCTCGAAGGCGCGCTGGCGGTGCTTGTCGCCGCTGCGCGAGGTGATCATCACGATCGGCACCTCCCTGTAGCGCGGGTCGGCTCGCATGGCGGTGGCGAGTTCGTAGCCATCCATGCGCGGCATTTCGATGTCCAGCAGCATCAGGTCGGGCACGCGCTCTTCCAGGCGCTCCAGCGCTTCCACGCCGTCGCGGGCAACGCTGACCTCGAAGTTGTGGCGTTCGAGGATGCGGCCGGTGACCTTGCGCATGGTCAGCGAGTCGTCGACCACCATCACCAGCGGCACCTGGCGCTCCTGGCGCGGTGCGTTGGCCAGTACCGGCAGCGTCGGGTTGGCCAGGAAACGACGCACCAGCGGTGCAACGTCGAGGATCACCACCACGCGGCCATCGCCGGTGATGGTGGCGCCGTAGATACCTGGCACCGAAGCAATCTGCAGGCCGACCGGCTTGACCACGATTTCACGGTTGCCCAGCACCTGGTCGATCGCCACGGCGGCACGCAGGTCGCCGGCGCGGACCAGCAGCAGCGGCACCTGGTCCTGGCCGTCGGCACGCGCCGGGGCCTGGCCGACCAGGGTGCCAAGGTCGTACAGCGGGTAGTCTTCGCCGCTGTAGCGGTAGCTGCTGTCGGCCGCTTCAAAGCGCTCGCGCGACAGGCGGCCGATACCACTGACCGAGGCGACCGGCACCGCGAAGGTGGTTTCGCCGATCTGCACGAACACCGCCTGGGTGACGGCCAGCGTCTGCGGCAGGCGCAGGGTGAAGCGCACGCCCTGGCCGCGTACCGACTGGATGTCGACCGAGCCACCGAGCTGGCGCACCTCATTGCGCACCACGTCCATGCCCACGCCACGGCCCGCCAGCTGGCTGACCTGGTCGGCGGTGGTGAAGCCGGAAGCGAAGATCAGGTTGTCCAGTTCCTGCTCGTTCGGCTGCGCATCGGCGGCCAGCAGGCCACGGTCGATGGCGCGGCGGCGGATCGCTTCGCGGTCCAGGCCGGCGCCGTCATCGGCCACTTCCAGCACGATTTCCGAACCTTCGCGGTGCAGGCGGATGGCAATCTCGCCTTCCTCCGGCTTGCCGGCGGCGCGGCGCTGTTCCGGTGCTTCCAGGCCATGGGCCACGGAGTTGCGCAGCATGTGCTCCAGCGGCGCGACCATGCGGTCGAGGACGTTGCGGTCCAGTTCGCCGTGGGTGCCTTCCAGGGTCAGGTGAACCTGCTTGCCGGTGTCCAGGCCCGACTGGCGGACCACCCGGCGCAGGCGCGGCACCAGGCCATCGAACGGCACCATGCGCGCGCGCATCAGGCCATCCTGCAGTTCCGAACTGACGCGCGACTGCTGCTGCAGCAGCGAGTCGTACTGGCGCGACAGGTCGTCGAGCACGCCCTGCAGGCCGCCAAGGTCGGCCGCCGATTCGTTCAGTGCGCGGCTCAGCTGCTGCAGCGTGGAGAAGCGGTCCAGCTCCAGCGGATCGAACTTCTGGTCGGCCTGGTCCTGCTCGCGCTGGTAGCGGGCAACGATCTGCGCCTCGGTTTCCAGATCGAGGCGGCGCAGCTGGTCGCGCAGTCGCGCATTGGTGCGCTCCAGTTCGCCCATGGCGCCGCGGAAGGCACCGAGCTGCTGTTCAAGCCGCGAACGGTAGATCGCCACTTCACCGGCGTGGTTGACCAGGCGGTCGAGCAGATCGGCACGCACACGCACCTGTTCCTGCTGCGGTCGCGCCAGCGGGTCTTCTTCGACCATGCCTTCGATCGGCAGCGGTGCCGACAACGGAGCGTCGACCACGGCGGTCGACGGGCTGTCGGCCGGCGCGGGTACGCTCTGGCCCACGCTGACCGCGTGGACGGCCGCGGCGGCGGCGGCGATATCGGTGGTGGTGCGGACGTCGAAGGCGTCGACCAGGTCCTGCGCCGGCTCGACCACGCGATGGGCACCGGTACGGGTGAGCAGCTGGTGCAGGCGATCGAAGCCACGTTCCAGCAGCTGCACGTCACGGCGCTCGATCTCGGTGCGGCCGGCGGCCACCGCTTCCAGCAACGATTCGATGCTGTGGCCAAGGTCGCCGATGGCATTGATGCCGGCCATGCGTGCGCCACCCTTCAGGGTATGCAGGTCGCGCTGCAGGCCGGCCAGCACCTCGCGGTCCTGCGGCGCATCGCGCAGTTCGCTGATCAGGCCATCGCAATGATCCAGCAGGTCCTTGCCTTCCTCGACGAAGATGTCGACCAGCTCGCGGTCATACACGCTGAAGTCGAGTGCCTCGGCGCTGTCCGTGCCTTCTTCCCCGTCAACCGCTTCAACATGGACCGGTGCGCTGGGCACGAGGTCGATCTCGACCGGATCGACGTCGGCAGGCACGGTGGCCTGGCCCGGTGCTTCTTCGAGTTCGAAGAAGCGCACCGGCGCGGCGACATCCACCGCGGGGTGCCCATCCACCGTCGCCGGGGACGGCTGGTCGGCGCTCTCTCCTTCACCGACCGCCGCCTCCCCGCCGACGTCCGCATCCTCGGCAAAGGCATCCGCCTCGCCTGGCGCGAGTTCGCTGGCCTGGAGGCCGAGCACGGGCCACTGCCCGTCGTCGTCCAGGGTCTGCTCTTCGTCGATCACGTGCAGGCCGGCCTCGAGCGCGGCTGCCAGTGTGACCGGTTCTGCAAAACCCGGCGCAGCCATTTCATCCTGCAGGCTCGACAGCCCGCTGTCGAGTGGCAGTGCAGCAGCTTCGTCGATGAAGCGGCCTTCGCTGTCCAGTCCGTCGGCGGACGACTGCGTATTCAGGTCGATTGCGACAGCTTCTGCGACCACAGGCAGTTCATCGGCGTCGCGGTCATCCACCGGCAGCGCGCTGGCGTCGAGGTACGGCGACAGATCGTCTGCAGCCGTCAGGTCGGCTTCGGCGTCCGGCGTCGGTGCGGCGTCCGCTTCGGCCACTGCTGCAAGCGGCGCATGCTCGACCGGCTGGATCGATTCAATCGACCCGATATCCACGCTGGCTGCGTCGCCCTCAGCCGGCACCGCCGGCCATCCGGCATCGAAGTAGCGCGACAGATCATCGCTGCCGGTCAGCTCGGCGGTCTCCAGGCCCGCGCCGATCGCGTCCGTGCTCTCCGCTGCCTGCACTTCGGCAGCACGCGGTTCCAGCTCCGGCTCGTCAGCCTCGGCTGCGGCAGCATCCGCTACCTCGGCAGCCTGCGTATCGGCTGCGGCCTCAGACGCTGCTTCGGCCTCCAGCGCCAGATCGTCGTCTTCGTCTTCCAGCCCGACCATCGGCCAGCGCGCTTCCGGCAGTTCGCCGGCCAGCGCCTGCAGGCGCTGCACCAGTGCTTCCTGCGGTGCAATCCGCGGCTGCTCGGCCTGCAAGGCTTCCATGGTCGCGGTGATCGCCTGCGCGGTCGCGTCCAGCGCGGCCACGCCTTCGTCACCCGGCACCACATCGGCGGCCAGTGCACGCTTGATGTAGGACTCGGCGCCGCCGGTGACGGCGGTGATTTCCGGCACTTCGGTCATCGCGAAGGCGCCATTCATGGTGTGCACCGCGCGCAGCAGCGCGTCGCTGACTGGCTGCGGTGCCTGCTGCGCCGAACGCAGCCAGCCCTGCAGGGTCGCCTGGTGCACTTCCACTTCGGCTTCGAGGATCTCGCGCAGCACGCTGTCGATGTTGGCGGGCGTGCCCACAGCCTCGGGTGCCGCCTCAGCGTCGGTGTGTACCGATGCAATCGCTTCGGCTTCGAGAATGCGGCTGATCTCGTCCTCGCCTTCGGCCTCGGTCTCGAGCACGGGTGCCACCGGTGCAGCTGCAACCGGCAGCGGCACGTAGTAGGTCTCTTCACCGGCGCCGACACGATCGGCAATGGCCTGCATGGCCTGCAGGTCCACGCTGATGCGCTGGCCGTGGCGCAGCGCGGCGTTCAGCTGCGGCAGCGCGGCATGCGCGTTGTCGACCATGGCCAGCACCGCCGGCGAGGCCGCGCGGCTGCCATCGAGCACGCGGTTGAGCATGCCCTCGATCTTCCACGCGAACTCGCCCAGGGTGCGTGCACCGACCAGGCGGCCACTGCCCTTGAGGGTGTGGAAGATGCGGCGGATCGGCCGCAGCCGGTCCATGTTGTCCGGCTGCATGCGCCATGCCGGCAGCAAGGTGCCGAGATTGGTCAGTTCGTCGTCGAACTCTTCCAGGAACACCTCGCGGATGTCCTCGTCGATGTTCTCGGCGTCATCGTCGAAGCCTGCTTCGAAGCCGGCCTCGGCATCCGTCGTAACGGACGCTTCGGCAACGGTCGGTGCAGCCACGGCCTGCGGATTGAAGTCCGCGGCGGCCGCACTCAGCTCGGCGAAGAACTGCGCGTCGGCTTCGCTGAAATCGATCGGTGCGATGGTGTCGATATCGATCACCGAGACCGCGGGTGCATCCACAGGCGCGGCGTCCAGTCCGGCAACCGCCGGAGCCTCGTCCGACAGCGTTGCCGGGCCGGCATCGACGATCTCCAGCGACGGGTGCTGCCCGGAGTCGTCGTCCAGCGACAGCGTCTCCATCGCATGCAGCGACAGCACATCATCGGCGTTGTCCAACGCATCGGCGTCGAAGCGGAACACCACGTCGTCGTGCGCCGCCACAGCGTCGTGCTCGGCGGCCACCGGGTCGAACACCGGCGCGGCGTGCGCACCGGGGTCGATTCCTGCCGTCGCGCCTGCGTCCTCGTCGGCATCGACAGCGACCGCATCCGCCTGTGCCGACGGCACGGCCTCCGAAAGCGTCCACTGTGCCGCAGCGCCCTGCCCTGCATCGCCCTGTTCGAAGCTGACCGGATCGAAGCTGGCAAAGGTCGGGCTGCGCTCATCGCCAGCGGCGTCGAGTGGATCGGCATCCGGATGGAACGGCGCAAGATCCCATTGCGGGACGTCGGGTGCGGGCGCACTGGAAGCGGCAAAGACCAGCGGTGCCTCCGCGTCGTCCTGCAACGACAGCGGCGCGGTAGCGGCGTCGATCGCGGCGGAGCCCAGCGCACCGAACATCAGGCGGTTGTCGACAACCTCTGGCGCGGGTGCGACCGGTGGCGGATCGAAAGTGAAGTCCGGCAGCGGCACCGGCACGGTGCCTGCCGCAGGCGCGGCCGGCTGCACCGGAATCTCGATGCGCTCCGGCTGCAGGGCCTCGGCCTGCAGCGCAACCGGCTCACGTTCGACCGGCTGTGCCGCGAACGGTGCCGGCTCGACCGCGTTGCGGTCCGGCAGCGGCCAGTAGCGCAGCGCCTCGAGGCTGCTGCGGGTGATGTCGAGGATGTCCTCACGACCCGGACGACGGTCGCGCAGGGCTTCCAGGTAGTACTCCAGGCTGGCCATGGCGTCGGCCAGGGTGTCCAGCTGACGACCGCTGGGCACGCGCTGGCGCCCGATCAACTCGGCTTCGATGTACTGCTGCACACCGCGCAGGTAGTCGGCAGCGGTGCCCAGATCGAGCATGCGCAGTGCACCGGCCACATCGCCCAGCAGGCGCGGCACATCCTGCAGCTCGGCATGGTTCCAGCTGGTTTCGATGAAGGCGACGAAGTGTTCGCGCGCCGCCGCGAAGTTGGCGATCGCTTCGTGCGCCAGCACTTCCACCGTGCGCCGGTTCTCGACCGCGCTCGGGTCGTCCTCGCCACTGCCGCCGGCGCCCAGATGGGCCACCTGGTCGTCCAGCGAGGCATCCACGTAAAGCAGCGCGCCGGCAATATCCAGCAGCAGGTTCTCGTCGATCTGCTGGCGGCCGTCGACCACGCCGCGCAGCGCGTCGCGCTGCTGCACGACCACACCACGGGCCACGCCTAGGCCCATCATGCCCAGGGTATCGGCCACCGCGCCCAGTTCGTTGGCCTGGGTCTGCAGCTGCTCCGGTGCACCGCCGGTACGCAGGTGCAGGTCCAGCGCATCCTTGATGCGCAGCAGTTCTTCCTTCACCGCGCTGCCGACGGTATCCAGCAGTTCGCGGTTGCGTCCACTCAGGCTGCCACGGGCATGGTCCAGCTCGGCCTCGGTGGCGGTGACGCTGTCCGGTGCGAACGCCAGCAGCACGCTGTCGTGCACGCCGTCCTCGCCACGCGCGGCGCGGATCTCGTTGAGCAGCGGCATCAGCACGATCGGAATGTCGCGGTGGCCGTTCTGCAGGCGTTCCAGGTAATCGGGCAGCAGCACGCTGCCGCGCATCAGGGTCGCGCAGGCCTCGTCACGATCAGCGACGCGGCCCGCACCAATGGCATTGGCCAGCTGTTCAAGCTCTTCGGCCACCATTGCCGGGGCGTACAGCTCGACCATGCGCAGGGTGCCCTGCACCTGGTGCAGGAAGCCGGCGCAGATGCGCATGCGGCTGGCATCGCTGGGGTCTTCCGCGTAGTACTCGACCTCGTTGCGCACCTGGCGCAGGGTCTCGTCCAGCTCGGGCTTGACCCAGCCCAGCGCCGCGTGGCTCATCGCATCGCGCAGACTGCTCATGGACGCGCTCCGGTCGCCGCCGCGCGGGGGCCGCGCGAATTCTGGCGTGGGAAATGGAAATGCTTCATCGAGGGGTTCCTTGCTCGCCGCCCTGCCCGCGTCACGCCGGCAGCTTGAAGTCGGCGACCGAACGACGCAGGTCGGCCGCCAGCTGCGCCAGGTGGCCGATCGATTCGGCGGTCTGCCCGGCACCCTGCGAGGTCTGGCCGGTGATCTGCCGGATCACGCCCATGGTGCGGGTGATGTCCGAGGCCGCCGCGGACTGCTGCTGGGCGGCGATGGAGATGTTCTTGATGAGGGTGTTCAGTGCATTGGACACGCGCTCGATCTCGGTCAGCGCGGTGCCCGCATCCTCGGCCAGGCGCGCACCGGACACCACTTCGGCGGTGGTCTGCTCCATCGAGGTGACCGCTTCGTTGGTGTCGGCCTGGATCGCCTGCACCAGGTTTTCGATGCGTCGGGTCGCACCCGAGGTACGTTCTGCCAGGCGCTGCACTTCGTCGGCCACGACCGCGAAACCGCGACCGGCCTCGCCCGCCGAGGCGGCCTGCACGGCGGCGTTCAACGCCAGGATGTTGGTCTGCTCGGAAATGTCGTTGATCAGTTCCACGATCGAGCCGATTTCCTGCGACGACTCGCCCAGGCGCTTGATGCGCTTGGAGGTTTCCTGGATCTGGTCGCGGATCTGGTCCATGCCCTGGATGGTCTCGCGCACCACGCCGGCACCCTCGGCGGCGATCACCACCGAGCGCTGTGCCACGTCGGCCGATTCGGCCGAGTTGCGCGACACCTGCTCGATGCTCGCCGCGATTTCGCCGATGCGGTCCGAGGCCGAGGTGATCTGGTTGGCCTGGTGGCCCGCCGCCTCTGCCAGCTGCATGGCGGTCGCCTGGGTTTCCTGGGTGGACAGCGCGACCTTGGCCGAGGTGTCGTTGATGGTGGTCACCAGGTGGCGCAGTTCGTCGACCGCGTAATTGATTGCGTCGGCGATGGCGCCGGTCATGTCCTCGGTCACCGAGGCCTTCACCGTCAGGTCACCCTCGCCGAGCGAGGAGATTTCATCCAGCAGCCGCATGATCGCCTGCTGGTTGCGGCTGTTGAACTCCACCTGGGTCTGGTAGCGCAGTTCCTGCTCGCGCGAACGGCTGCGCACGTTGGTGGAAACGAAGCCGATGATCGCGATCAGCGACAGCGCGCCGGACACCACGCCGATCCAGAAATTCGGGAACAGGCGGGTATCGGACACCGAGCCGAACGAGGAGAACGCTTCGAACAGCTTGCGGCTGTCATCCAGCATGTGCGCCGAACCCTGGCCCAGCGCGGTGGCGGCCGACTGCGCGGCGAACAGCTGGCGCGAGCTGGCCAGGATCGCGTCGGCGTCCTGCTTCATCGCCTCCCACTTCTGCTGCGATTGTTCCAGCGCGGCGATGGCGGCGGCACCGCGTACGGCGGTGATGCCCAGTTCGTCGTTGCCGTTGCGCAGGCCGTCGAGCACCTGCGAGAACACGGTGATGTCGCGGGCCAGCGCGTCACCGGCGGTGGCCGCGGCGCTGCCACCGGCACGCATTTCGGTCACGCGGCGGGCCATCGAGCCGGCCACCACCACCTGCTGCAGCGCGCTGTACACCTGCGCCGACGGAGCGCCGGAAGCGGACATCGCGCGCACCAGCTCGTTCAGCTGGGCCTGCAGGCCCGGCACCGCGCCGGTGAAGTTGTTGGCGTTGCCGGCCAGGGCCAGCACCGCCGGTTCGCTGGCAACCAGCTGCCCGGCCTGCTTGCCCAGCGGCGCCCAGGTCTCGCCCAGCGTGGCAATGGCACCGGACACGCCGGGCTCCTTGCCGTAGCGCCCCTGTAGGGTCGACACGTTCTGCTCGATCGCATTGCGGGTCGCCTTGAAGGCGGTGAACGCCTGCGCGTTGCCGCCGACGGCGTCACGGCCCTGGTTGGCCAGCTGCTGTGACAGCACCTGCAGGTCGGCCGCCTTGGAACCGGCATCCGCCAGGCGGCTGCCCTGCCAGGTGGCGACGCCGGTGTTGACGCCGAACAGGATCATCGATGCCAGCAGCAGGAACAGCCAGAGGTTGCTGCCGCCCAGCCGCAGCTTGCCGGATTTGGTGGCGTCCGAAGCAGTACTCATCGTTCAACCTCGATCTTCAATGCAGGGGGCGATGCCCGGCCTCAGGCCGCGGCTTGCCGGAATTCAGGGGTGCGCGACAGCAGCGAGAGCGAGAACACGCCCCAGTCGTGGCCGTCGGCATGGAAGGCGCGGTCGACGAAATGGCCGTAGCGCCCTTCGGCCAGCGTGCCGGCCGCGATCTGCTGGTCCAGTTCGAAGCTGCGCTGGCCGAACAGTTCATCGATGGTCAGCGCGACGTCGCCACCGGCCTGGCGCATGATCAGCACGCGCTGGCCTTCCTGCTGCACGGTACGCGTGCCTTCCAGGAAGTACTTCAGGTCGACCACCGGAAACAGGTTGCCGCGCAGGTTACCCACGCCCAGCAGCCACGGCTGTGCACACGGCACCGGGGTCACTGGCGGCATCGGCACGATTTCCACCACTTCGCGGAAATCGGATACCAGCCGGCGCTGGCCGACGCGGTAACCGACGCCACGCCACAGGTCCAGGGCGAACTGCCGTTCTGGCAGCGGCACCGCATGGGCCAGGCTGCGCCGTTCGTAGGCTTCAAGGATGTCGAAGGGCGAGCGCATCAGGCCACCAGTTCGTTGATCCGCGCGATCAGTTCATCCTCGCGCGGCGGCTTGACGATGTAGTCGGCCGCGCCCTGGCGCAGGCCCCATGCCTTGTCGGTTTCCATCGCCTTGGTACTGACGATGATCACCGGGATATGCTTGATCGCCGCGTCGCGGGCCATGGCCCGGGTCGCCTGGAAGCCGCTCATGCCGGGCAGCACCACGTCCATCAGCACCAGCTGCGGCACCTGGTCGCGGACCAGCTGCAGTCCATCCTCGGCGTTGTCCGCTTCCAGCACTTCATGGCCGGCACGGCGCAGCCACTGGGTGAACACCGCGCGGTCGGTCGGTGAATCCTCGATCAGAACGATACGAGCCATTGTGCCTTTCCCCCCTGGTCAGGCGTTGACGTATGTGCGGATGGCACCCAGCAGTTCTTCACGCGTGAAAGGCTTGGTCAGGTATTGCTCCGAGCCGACGATGCGTCCCCGCGCCTTGTCGAACAGGCCGTCCTTGGACGACAGCATGATCACCGGGGTCGCCTTGAAGAGCTGGTTGCCCTTGATCAGCGCACACGTCTGGTACCCGTCCAGGCGCGGCATCATGATGTCGACAAAGATGATCTGCGGTTGCTGGTCTGCGATCTTGGCAAGCGCTTCGAAGCCGTCGGTGGCGGTGACCACCTCGCAGCCTTCGCGCTTGAGCAGCGTTTCCGCAGTCCTGCGGATGGTCTTCGAATCATCGATGACCATCACCCGGAGTCCTGCGAGTTCCCCGCCCGCAGTCGTGTTTTCAGTCATTGCCTATCCCCAAGCGCACGGCCCGTTCTCTGGCGGGGGCCGCTACGAAAGCGTATCTATATCGCACTTTCCGCGCCCGCTTCAAGGCCGGCCCACGGCGCAGGGGGTGGCGGCCGGCTGAACGTGACGGGGTTCGCAATGATTGCGCCGCCGCCGGGCGGACGCTGCGTTGCAGTACAGCAGGGAGGCGCGCGGCCGGCGTTGCCGCTACCATCAACGCCTTGCCTGACAGGTGCGCCCATGCCGTTGAACGTCATCGTGGTGATGGACCCCATCGCCCACATCAAGATCGCCAAGGACACCACTTTCGCCATGCTGCTGGAAGCCCAGCGCCGCGGCCATGCCCTGCACTACGTGCGCCCGGGCGGCCTGGCCCTGGAAGGGGGTGTGGCGGTGGCCCAGACCGCGCCGCTGCAGGTGCGCGACGACCCGTCCGGCTGGTACGAGCTGGGCACGTTCAGCCGTACCGAGTTCGGCCCCGGCCAGATCGTGCTGATGCGCAAGGACCCGCCGGTCGACGCCGAGTACATCTACGACACCCAGGTGCTGGACGTGGCCGCCGCCGCCGGCGCCTGCGTGGTCAACAACCCGCAGGGCCTGCGCGACTACAACGAGAAGCTGGCCGCCCTGCTGTTCCCGCAGTGCTGCCCGCCGACCCTGGTCAGCCGCGATGCCAAGGCATTGAAGGCGTTCGCGCTGGAACACGGCCAGGCCGTGCTGAAGCCGCTGGACGGCATGGGCGGACGCTCGATCTTCCGCAGCGGCCAGGGCGATCCGAACCTGAACGTGATCCTGGAAACGCTGACCGACGGCGGCCGCAAGCTGGCGCTGGCCCAGAAGTTCATTCCCGACATCACGGCCGGCGACAAGCGCATCCTGCTGGTCGACGGCGAGCCGGTCGACTACTGCCTGGCGCGCATTCCGCAGGGAGACGAATTCCGCGGCAACCTGGCCGCCGGCGGCCGTGGCGAAGGCCGCCCGCTGAGCGAGCGCGACCGTTGGATCGCCGCCCAGGTCGGACCGGAAATGAAGCGCCGCGGCATGCGCTTCGTCGGCCTGGACGTGATCGGCGATTACCTGACCGAGGTCAACGTGACCAGCCCGACCTGCGTGCGCGAGCTGGACGCACAGTACGGCCTGAACATCGCCGGCACCCTGTTCGACGCACTCGAGGCCGGCCTGCGCTGATGGCTGCCGCGCCTGCCGTGCTGCCCCCGCCACCGCGCGAAGCGCAGCGGCTGGGAGCGACCATCGCGCTGTCGGTCGTGGTGCACGCCCTGCTGATCCTGGGCGTGGGCTTTGCGGTGAAGGGCGATGCGCCGCTGGTGCCGACGCTGGAGGTGATCTTCAGCCAGACCCGCACCGCGCTGACCCCGAAGCAGGCCGACTTCCTTGCCGCGGCCAGCCAGGAAGGCGGTGGTGAGCACGACCGTGCACAGCGCCCGCGCGACAACCAGGCCGGCATCGTGCCGCAGGCCCAGGCCGGGGTGAGCCCGGTGCCGCAGCAGCAACAATCGGCCGCGCCGGCTCCGCCGCCGCAGGCACGCGTGGTCAGCAGCCGCAATGGCCAGGACACCGTGGCGCAGGCGCAGGCGCGGCCCACGCCGGAGCAGCCCGAACCGGATGCGCCGCTGAGCGCACGTGAGCAGCGCGACGTGGAAATGGCGCGACTGGCGGCCGAGGTGCACCTGCGTTCGGCGCAGTACGCCAAGCGCCCGAACCGCAAGTTCGTGTCGGCCAGCACGCGGGAATATGCCTATGCCAATTACCTGCGTGCGTGGGTCGACCGTGCCGAGCGGGTGGGCAACCTGAACTATCCGGACGAGGCCCGGCAGCGCCGCCTCGGTGGCCAGGTGGTGATCAGCGTGGGCGTGCGTCGCGATGGCAGCGTGGAGAGCAGCCGGATCCTGCGTTCGAGCGGCACGCCCTTGCTGGATGAGGCGGCGCTGCGGGTGGTGAAGCTGGCGCAGCCATTCCCGCCGTTGCCGAAGACAGACGATGCGATCGACATCCTGCAGGTCACCCGCACGTGGGTATTCCTGCCCGGTGGCACCCTGCACGACGATCGATAGGGTTTTGCTGCCCGGGCCTGCGGCCCGGGACCCGCCGCGAAGCAAAGTCAACGTCAACGTCAACGTCAACAGCAGCGGTCGGGATGTTGGGCTTGGCGGGGGGGGGGGGGGGGGGGGGGGGGGGG
>NZ_JASJSU010000010.1:46196-77541 GCF_030237045.1 Stenotrophomonas maltophilia group sp. Smal17 | reverse complement strand
CCCCCCCCACTACCGGAGCGCGGATTGCGTAAACTCCGGAATCTCTCTCCTCCCATTCCCCAGGCCGATGCAACCGAACACCAAGCTGCCCAAGGTCGGTACCACGATCTTCACCGTGATGTCCCAGCTCGCTGCCGAACATGGCGCGGTCAACCTCGGCCAGGGCTTCCCGGACTTTTCCGCGCCGCAGCGCCTGATCGATGAAACCGCCAGGGCGATGGCCGCCGGGCTGAACCAGTACCCGCCGATGACCGGCGTGGCGCCGCTGCGCCAGGCCATCGCGCAGAAGGCGCTGGACTGCTACGGCGCACAGGTGGATGCCGACAGCGAGATCACCGTCACCAGCGGCGGCACCGAGGCCATCTTCAACGCCATCCACGCCGTGGTGCGTGCCGGCGAGGAAGTGATCGTGCTCGACCCGGCCTACGACTGCTACGAGCCGGCGATCGACCTGGCCGGCGCCAAGGCCGTGCATGTGTCGCTGGACCCGCAGACCTTCGCCGTCGACTGGGATCGCGTGCGTGCGGCGATCACCCCGCGCACCCGCATGCTGATCGTCAACACCCCGCACAACCCGTCCGGCGCGATGCTGTCGGCGCAGGACATGCAGGCGCTGGCCGAGCTGCTGCGCGGCACGCAGATCTACCTGATCTCCGATGAGGTGTACGAGCACATCATCTATGACGGCCGCCGCCACGAATCGGCGCTGCGCTACCCGGAGCTGCGCGAGCGTGCGTTCGTGATCTCCAGCTTCGGCAAGACCTACCACTGCACCGGCTGGAAGATCGGTTATGCGATCGCGCCGCCGGCGCTGACCGCCGAGTTCCGCAAGGTGCACCAGTACAACACCTTCACCAGCTTCGGCCCGGCACAGTACGGTTTCGCCGCGATGATCCGTGACGAGCCCGAGCATCACCTGGAGCTGGGCGCGTTCTACCAGGCCAAGCGCGATCGCTTCCGCGAGCAGCTGGCCGGCACCCGCCTGAAGGCGCTGCCGGTGCCGGGCGGCTATTTCCAGCTGGTCGACTACTCGGCCATCAGCAACCTGCCGGACCATGAGTTCGTGAAGTGGCTGACCATCGAGAAGGGCGTCACCGCCATTCCGCTGTCGCCGTTCTACGAGAACCCGCCGGCCGGTCAGCGCCTGGTGCGGCTGTGCTTCGCCAAGAACGAAGCGACGATGGACGCGGCGATCGAACGCCTGCGCCTGCTGTGAGTGGAGAGCTGAACATGCAGGACCTGCGCATTTCCCTCGTCCAGGGCGACACCCGCTGGCACGACCCGGCCGCCAACCGTGCCTATTACGGTGCGTTGCTGGCGCCGCTGGCCGGCACCACCGACCTGGTGATCCTGCCGGAGACCTTCACCAGTGGCTTCTCCAACGAAGCCATCGCCCAGGCCGAAGGCATGGACGGCCCGACCGTGGCCTGGGTGCGTGAGCAGGCCAAGGCGTTGAACGCGGCAGTGATCGGCAGCGTGCAGCTGCGTGAGGGCGAGGGCGTCTACAACCGCCTGCTGTTCGCCACGCCGGACGGTGCACTGCAGTACTACGACAAGCGTCACCTGTTCCGCTATGGCGGCGAACACGAGCGCTATGCCGCCGGCCGCGAGCGCCTGAGCGTGGAGTGGAAGGGCTGGCGGATCAATCCGCAGGTCTGCTACGACCTGCGCTTCCCGGTGTTCTGCCGCAACCGCTACAACGTCGAGCGCCCCGGGCAGCTGGACTTCGACCTGCAGATCTTCGTCGCCAACTGGCCGTCGGCGCGTGCCTACGCGTGGAAGACGCTGCTGCGTGCGCGGGCCATCGAGAACCTGTGCTTCGTGGCGGCGGTCAACCGCATCGGCGTGGACGGCAACCAGCTGCATTACGCTGGCGACAGTGCCGTGATTGATTTCCTTGGCCAGCCGCAGGTGGAGATCCGCGAGCGCGAGCAGGTGGTGACCAGCACGATCTCTGCCGAGGCGCTGGCCGCGCACCGCGCACGCTTCCCTGCGATGCTCGATGCCGATGCCTTCCACCTGGACGAGCGCGCCTGAGTGCTGCCTTCCCACCGGATGACACCATGAAATTCTCCCTGCTGCTGGCCCTGGGCCTGCTCGCCACCGCGCTGACCGCTCCTGCGGCGCAGGCGGCCGGCAACATCGACTGCGACCTGCGCTACAACTTGTCCGGCTGGTCGCTGTTCTACAAGACCGCCTCGGGTACCGGCACCATCCAGTGCACCAACGGCGCGCGCATTCCGGTGCGCATCAAGGTCACCGGCGGTGGCCTGACCGTTGGCAAGTCGAAGATCGTCGACGGCAAGGGCCGCTTCACCGGCGCCTATTCGCTGGACGACCTGCTCGGCAAGTACGTGGCGCTGGGGGCGCACGCCGGCGCGATCCGCTCCGGTGGTGCCGTGGCGATGACCAAGGGCGACGTGTCGCTGGCGCTGGCCGGTAGCGGCCGTGGCTGGGACCTGGGTGTGGACGGCTCCTCGTTCGTGATCCGGCGCCGCTGAACCCGCGAAAAGGGGACGGAGGGAATTAAGTCGTTTTTGCCGTTCGGCGCGCACTGTGGCAAAAACGACTTAATTCCCTCCGTCCCCTTTTTCTTGCGCAACGAAAAACCCCGGCCGGAGCCGGGGTTTCTCATTTCAAGCGTATCGGCGATCAGCCGCCGCGCGGGCCGCTGCGGCGCGGGCCGCCCGGACCGCGGTTGCCGCCGGGGCCACCCGGGCCACGGTTGCCACCCGGACCACCGGGACCACGATTGCCACCCGGGCCACGGTTGTTGCCGCCGCCCGGACCACGGCCGCCCGGACGGGCGCCGTGTGCCGGCTTCGGGCTGCCATACGGGTTGAAGCCCGGGGTCGCGTGGTCGGACGGGAAGCTGGGGGCATTGCCCGGATGGCCGTACGGGTGCTTGTTGCCCTGGCCCTGCGAGCGGTTGCCCGCGCCGGCCGGACGACCCTGGCCGCCACCGGCGCCACCACGGCCT
The DNA here is from genome assembly GCF_030237045.1 of Stenotrophomonas maltophilia group sp. Smal17. NCBI lineage: Bacteria > Pseudomonadati > Pseudomonadota > Gammaproteobacteria > Lysobacterales > Lysobacteraceae > Stenotrophomonas > Stenotrophomonas maltophilia group sp. Smal17. Next base: position 74,561 of record NZ_JASJSU010000010.1, on the reverse strand, counting down.
TCACCACCGAAACCGCCACGGCCCTGGCCGCCACCGGCGCCTGCGCCCGGACCCTTCGGCTTGCCGTACGGACGGCCCTGGCCGCCTGCACCCGGACCACGGGCACCCGGGCCACGTGCGCCCGGACCGGCGTTGCGATGGCCGCTCGGGCCGGTGCTTACGCCATCCGGCACGTACCAGGTGCGGAACGCCGCCGGATTGCCTTCCGGCAGCGAACGGTCGTTCTTCTGCGCGCGCTGCTTGAACGGCTTCTGCGACTGCTTGGCCGCGGCTTCACCGCTGACAGTCAGGCCGCCCTTGAAACCGCCGCCCTTGCCACCGCGACCACGGCCGCGATCTTCGCGCACGTTGTCGAAGCGACGCAGCTCGCGGCCTTCATCAGCGGTGTTGTGGCCGTTGACGTAGGCATTGCCACGGCCACCCTCGCGCACGCGCACGGTGGTCTTGGCGGCGCGGCGCTGGCCGATCACCGGCTGCAGCGTCAGTGCCGACGGCGCGCCTTCTTCCAGCTTCAGCTGCGCGCGCAGGGCTTCCACCTGGGCGGTACCCAGTTCCACTGAATGACCGCGGGCCAGTTCGCGCGGCAGGCTGACCTTGCCATAGCGGGTACGCTTCAGGCGGCTGACCTGGCAGCCCTGCGATTCCCACAGGCGGCGCACTTCGCGGTTGCGGCCTTCCTTCACCACGACGCGGAACCAGTCGTGCGAATCCGTGCCGCCGATGCGCTCGATCTCGTCGAACTTGGCCGGGCCGTCTTCCAGTGCAACGCCGCGGGAGAGGCGGTCGACGATGGCGTCGGAGACCTTTTCCTCGCCTTCCGGGGCGCGCACGCGCACCACGTACTCGCGCTCGACCTCGAACGACGGGTGCATCATGGCGTTGGCCAGCTCACCGTCGGTGGTGGCCAGCAGCAGGCCGGTGGTGTTGATGTCGAGGCGGCCGATCGCGATCCAGCGCGCGCCCTTCAGCGGCGGCAGCGATTCGAATACGGTCGGGCGGCCTTCGGGGTCTTCGCGGGTGGTCACTTCGCCTTCCGGCTTGTTGTAGACCAGCACGCGCGACGGCTCGGCCAGGGCGGTGGCGACGAAGCCGCGGCCGTCCATCTCGATCTTGTCGCCGCTCTTGACCGACATGCCGGTCTGCGCGACTTCACCGTTGACCTTGATCAGGCCTTCGGCAATGCGCTGTTCCAGCGCGCGGCGCGAGCCAAGGCCGGCCTGGGCCAGCACCTTGTGCAGGCGTTCTTCCAACTTGAACTGTTCGGAGGTGGCTTCGCGCTTGAGCGAGAGCTTGTTCAACGACAGCTTGCGAGGGGTGTCACTCATCAGTTTTGCTCCGGCCGACGGTTTCGAGGTCGGCCTCTGGTTCGGAATCGGCTTGGTCAACAGCCACGGTCGTCATCGCGACGGCGTTGTCTTCGCGTTCGTTCACTGGCACCGCGCGCTCGCCCGGCGCGGAATCGGGATGCCCATCATCGAAGGGCGAAGGTGCTTGCTCATCGGAGGCCGAGGCAGGGGCTGCATCGGCGGAATCGGGGGTGTCGCTGCCGGCACTGCCGGCATCATCGTTTGCGGCAGCGCCATCGGCGCCGGCCGAGATGTCCGGACCGTCAGCACCGGCGGCGGCCGGTACGTCGCGGTCCAGGGCCAGCTGGGGGTCCAGCTCGCCCAGGTCCTTCAGTTCCGACAACGGCGGCAGTTCGTCCAGGCGCTTCAGGCCGAAGTAGTCCAGGAAGCCCTTGGTGGTACCGAACAGGGCCGGCTTGCCGGGTACGTCGCGGTGGCCGACCACGCGGATCCACTCGCGCTCTTCCAGCGCCTGGATGATGTTGCTGCTGACCGCCACGCCACGCACCTGTTCGATCTCGCCGCGGGTGATCGGCTGCCGGTAGGCGATCAGCGCCAGGGTTTCCAGGGTGGCACGGGTGTAGCGGGTCTTGCGTTCGGTCCACAGCCGGCTGATCCAGCCATGCACTTCGCCGGTGACCTGGTAGCGGAAGCCGGAGGCGACCTCGACCAGTTCCACGCCGCGGCCTGCGCAGGCTTCCCGCAGGCGTTCCAGCGCACGTTCGATGCTGCCCGGCGGTGCCGGTTCCTCTTCCGGGAACAGGTCCTTCAGCTGGGCCAGGGTGAGCGGCTGGCTGGAGGCCAGCAGGGCACCCTCGACAATGCGGTCGATCAGCGATTGATCCATCGGCAGTCAGCGCTCACTCGTCCGCATTGGCGGCGTCGTTGTCGTCGAACTCGCTGCTGAACTGCAGCGGGGCATTGGTGTTGCCGGCCGCCAGCGACTTCACGTAGATCGGCGCCAGCGGTTCTTCCTGGACGATGTCCAGCAGCTGTTCCTTGGCCAGTTCCAGCACCGCCAGGAACGTGACCAGCACGCCCAGCTTGCCTTCTTCAGCAGTGAACAGCCCTTCAAAACGATAGAACTTGCCATCTTCAAGCCGGCCGAGCACTTCGCCCATGCGTTGCCGCACGCTCAGCGCCTCGCGCTTGATGGCGTGGCCGCTGAACAGCTCGGCGCGCTTGAGCACGTCGTGCAGCGCCAGCAGCATTTCCTTCAGGTCCACCGGCGGCGGCAGCTTCACCGTAGCGCGTTCGGGCATGAAGGCGTGTGCCAGGCTGGTGTCGCGGTCCTGGCGGGGCAGGGCGTCGATGTCCTCGGCGGCCTGCTTGAAACGTTCGTACTCCTGCAGGCGGCGCACCAGTTCGGCGCGCGGGTCGGCTTCGTCGCCTTCCTCGCTGACCGGGCGCGGCAGCAGCATGCGCGACTTCACCTCGGCCAGGATCGCGGCCATCACCAGGTACTCGGCAGCAAGCTCGAAGCGCAGCTCGCGCATCACGGTGATGTATTCCACGTACTGCCGGGTGATCTCGGCCACGGGGATGTCCAGCACGTCCAGGTTCTGCCGGCGGATCAGGTACAGCAGCAGGTCCAGCGGGCCTTCGAAGGCATCCAGGATGACTTCCAGCGCGTCCGGCGGAATGTACAGGTCCTGCGGAATCTGCAGGACCGGTTGCCCATGCACCACGGCCAGCGGCATTTCCTGCTGCTGGGGGGCGGGCGGCCGGGTTGGCGGGTTCGCGTCGAGCGCGAGTTCGGAAGTCATCTAATGGACATCAGGATTGCAACGGACCAGTCGCGGCACCGGGATCGCCGGGCCTGCGCCACGGAGCCCCAGGGCACCAGACACGCCGGGATCGGCGCGATTCCACACATATCAAACAGCAGGACGCGCCGCAGGGAACGGCAGCGACAGAACTACGGGGAGGTCGTCTACGTGGCCCGGCCAGGTGGTCCGGTTTTGAAGCAGCGGGACGGTCGTCGGGGGCTGCGTTGGCCGCAAAAACCGACGGGCTGCTGCATCCAGCCACGTGCAATGGAGTCTAGGGTAAGCCTTTGTCGCGCCAGTGTCCAGCCGGGCCGGGGCAGCGGCCGCATTGGCTAGAATCTGCGCACCCGACAACGCAAGCGAGGAAATGCCGGTGTGGTATGTGATCGAAGGGTATGACGGCCAGGACGTGCTGGCGCAACGGCTGCAGGCGCGGCCGGAACACCTGGCGCGGCTGCACGCGCTGCGTGACGAGGGGCGCCTGCTGCTGGCCGGCCCGTGCCCGGCGGTGGACAGCGAAGACCCGGGCCCGGCCGGTTTCAGTGGTTCGGTGGTGATCGCGCAGTTCGAATCGCTGGTACAGGCCCAGGCCTGGGCCGATGCCGACCCGTACGTGGCCGCAGGCGTCTACACCCGCGTGCAGGTGCGTCCGTTCCGCAAGGTCCTGCCGTGAACGCGGAACGGATCGAACGGATGCGTGATGCGCTGCAACAGGCACTGGCGCCGAGCGTGCTCGAGATCGAGGACGACAGTCATCGCCATGCCGGGCATGCCGGCGCGCGTGATGGGCGCGGCCATTTCAACGTGCATGTGGTGAGTGAACGCTTCGCCGGACTGGGGCCGCTGGCCCGGCATCGCGCGGTCTACGCCGCGCTGGGGTCGATGATGGACACCGATATCCACGCCTTGTCCATCCGCGCACAGACCCCGTCAGAACAGGGCTGAGCCCTTGTCCCGCACTGTCCTGGCCGGTCCCTGCGGGGCCCCGCCATGGACAGATTTCCATGTCCATTTCAGGACATTCGCCTAACGGACTGTTTACAAGCCCAGATGGAAACGCTTACATTCCGCGCCAATGCTGGTAGGTCCAAGCCGTGGAGGGCGGCTTCGTGAACAAGGCAGCTATCACAATCAAAGACGTCGCTCGCGAAGCCCGGGTCTCCGTGGCCACGGTTTCCCGCGCGCTCAACGGGCATGAAAATGTCGCCGAACCGGTCCGCCAGCTTGTGCTGGAGGTGGCCGCACGGCTGCGTTACACCCCGCACGCCGCCGCCCGCAGCCTGAGCAGCCGCCGCACCAATACGGTGGGCGTGGTGCTTCCGGACCTGTACGGCGAATTCTTCTCCGAGCTGATGCGCGGCATCGACAACGTTGCCCGCAACCGCCGCCAGCACCTGCTGGTGTCCAGCTACCACGGTGACCAGGAGCAGCAGGGCGCGGCCCTGCGTGCCATGCGCGGCCGCGTCGACGGCCTGCTGGTGCTGTCGCCCTATGCCGAGAGCCCGGGCTTCCTGACCGACAACCTGCCGCAGTCGCTGCCGACGGTGTTGATCAACACCTATCTGCCCGGGCAGGACCACCCGGTGCTGAGCATCGACGATCATGCCGGCGCGATGGCGATGACCCGCCACCTGCTGGATGCCGGCCACCGCCGCATTGCGTTCATTTCTGGCCCGGACCTCAACTTCGACGCGCGCGAGCGCCTGCGCGGCTTCCGTGACGCGCTGGCCGCATTCGGCAGTGGCGCCGAGGGCATCGAGCTGCCCGGTGATTTCGACGAAGCTTCCGGCCATCGCGCCGGTCAGGAGTTGCTGGCAGCCGGAGCGCTGCCCGATGCCGTGTTCGCCGCCAACGACATGATGGCCCTGGGTTGCCTGTATGCGTTCACCCAGGCAGGGGTCCATGTGCCGTCCGATGTCGCCCTGGCGGGTTTCGATGACATTCCACTGGCGCGTTTCGTCCACCCGTCGCTGACCACCATGCAGGTCAGCATCGCCGAGCTTGGCGATCGGGCCATGACGCGCCTGATGCAGTTGATGGACGGCACCTCCACGGACGGGACAGGGGACAAGCAGACCCTGGTTCCCCGCTTGATAGTTCGCGATTCCACCACTCCGCCATCCGGCCGTTGAAGCCAGAGGCGTTCCTTCTTTTTTGATTGATCGCAGGGACCGCGCACGCGGTCACCGCCACCCGGAGATTGAGTTGATGATGCACACCACCTTCCGCACGCCGGCACGCCGGCTGCTGAGCACCGCACTGGTCAGCTGCCTGATGCTGGCCGCCGCTCCGAACGTCATGGCGCAGTCGGCCAATGCCAGCCTTCGTGGCCAGGTGGCCGGCGCCCAGGCAGGCACCGAAGTCACCGCCACCAACGTGGCCACCGGCACCGTCCGCCGCGGCACCATCCGTGCCGATGGCAGCTACTCGCTGATGGGCCTGGATCCGGGTACCTATGACGTGGTCGCCAATGGCCAGTCGCAGAAGGTCACCGTCACCGTGGCCTCGACCGCTACCCTGAACTTCGCCGGTGCGGCCAGCAGCACCCCGGGCTCGACCGCAGCGACCAACCTCGACACCGTCAATGTCGTCGCGCCGACCCTGCTGCAGGAAGTGCGCACCTCCGAAGTCGGCAAGACCGTCAGCCTGCAGCAGATCCAGACCACCCCGCAGGTCTCGCGCAACTTCCTGGAGTTCGCCGACGCGGTTCCGGGCATGATCTTCACCCGTGATGCCAAGGGCAACACCTCGCTGCGCGGCGGTGCCACCAATGCCGATGGCACCAATGTCTACATCGATGGCGTGGGCCAGAAGAGTTACGTGAAGGGCGGCGGCGTCGCCGGCCAGTCCGGCAGCGCGGGCAACCCGTTCCCGCAGCTGGCCATCGGCGAGTACAAGGTCATCACCGGCAACTACAAGGCCGAGTATGGCCAGGTCTCCAGTGCCGCCGTCACCGCGGCGACCAAGTCGGGTACCAACGAGTTCAAGGGTGAGGCGTTCTACCGCTACACCGATGAAGACATGCGTGCGATGACCCCGGCCGAGCGCCAGCCGAACAAGTCGAAGATGGTCTCGGCCGAGAAGGAATACGGCTTCGCCCTGGGCGGCCCGATCATCCAGGACAAGGCCCACTTCTTCGTCACCTATGAAGCCAAGCGCTTCGACCTGCCGGTGACCATTGCCCCGCACGGCGCGGTGACCAGCAAGGCCGACCGCGTGCCGGCCGACGCACAGGCCGGCCTGGGCCCGGCCAGCCAGCCGTTCCAGCAGGACCTGATCTTCGGCAAGATCGACTTCGAGCCGACCGACAACGACCGCCTGGAACTGACCTTCCAGGACCGTGACGAAACCCAGCAGCAGTTCTCGGACCAGACCGCGCCGATGCACGGCAAGGAAACCAAGAACACCGACCGTCGTTACGCGTTGCGCTGGAATCACAGTGGTGAGCGTTACTACAACGAGCTGATGGTCACCCACGAGGATTCGTTCAACAATCCCAAGCCGCTGAGCATGGGCAACGGCTTCAACTACACCGCTCCGGACGGCGCCAACGAAGAGCGCCCGATCGTCTCGATCGGCGGCTCGTCGGCGATGTCGTCGCAGGTGAAGGGGCAGAAGGGCTGGTCGATCGAAGACAACCTGACCCTGGATGGCATCCAGTGGGCCGGTGACCACACCATCAAGATGGGCGCCAAGTACAAGCAGATCGACCTGTACGCCTCCGACGCGGCGCAGATCAATCCGCAGTTCTACTACACCATCGACAACCCGACCTTCCCGGACAGCATTCCGTACAAGGCGCAGTTCGTGAAGCCGGTGACCGGCGTGTCCGGCGTGTCCGGCGAAGTGCGCTCGAAGGTCAAGCAGATCGGCCTGTTCATCCAGGACGACTGGCAGGTCAACGACCACCTGCAGCTGAACCTCGGCCTGCGCTGGGACTACGAGAAGAACCCGTCCTACCTGGACTTCGTGACCCCGCCGGAAGTGGTCAATGCGCTGTTCGCGCAGGACCCGCGTGCTGCGGCTGGCCAGAGCTACGCCGATACGCTGGCGCTGAGCGGCCTGAACATCAACGATTACATCAGCAACGGCCACAACCGCAAGGCGTTCAAGGATGCCTGGCAGCCGCGCCTGGGCTTCTCGTATGACATCAATGCCGACGAGCAGCACGTGATCCACGGTGGTGCGGGCCGTTCCTACGACCGCGACCTGTTCGACTACCTGCAGCTGGAAACCACCAAGCTGGCGCTGCCGCAGCCGACCATCTACTTCCGCAACCCGGCCACCGGCCAGTGCTTCCAGGGCAACGCCGCCTGCTATGACTGGAATCCGAACCTGCTCAACGGCATCGGCAACCTGCAGAGCCTGGTCGGTTCGACCAGCAATGCCGGCCTGGAAGTGGACCTGCTGAACAACAACCTGAAGGTGCCTTACGCCGACCAGTTCAGCCTGGGCATGAGCAACCAGATCGGCGAGTGGCTGACCGACGCCACCATCTCGCGCACGCTGACCTACGATGGCTTCGCCTTCACCCTGGGCAACCGCTATCCGACCGGCAACTTCTTCGATGACCCGCGCCTGTGCGGCGGTACCCAGGCCGGCCTGGGCCAGGCCTGGAGCTGCAACGTGCCGGGCTTCGGCAGCCTGATCATCGGCCAGCAGGGCATCAAGACCCGCGCCACCCAGATCCTGCTGTCGGCGCAGAAGCCGTTCACCCAGGAAAGCGGTTGGGGCACCTCGATCGCCTACACCTGGACCACCGCCCGCCACAACCGTGACATCAACGAGCACTACGCGTTCGACCGCGGCGTGATCGGTGACTACCCGACCATCCGCTCCAACGGTGCGCCGCGCCACCGCTTGGTGGTGACCGGATCGTACGCGGGCTTCTGGGGCATCACCTTCGGTGGCAAGCTGACCCTGGCCACCCCGACCGCGATCAACGACTGGTACGGCGTGCCGCAGGCCAACGGCTTCGACCTGCCGACGCCGATGGCGGCGGTTCCGGGTGGCAATGGCCGGTTCCTGCTGGGTGGCAAGATCTTCGGCTACCGCTCGGTCGACCTGCAGGCCACCAAGACGTTCAAGATGCCGGGCGATACCGAGCTGTATGCGCGTATCGACATCATCAACGTGTTCAACTTCGACAACTTCTCGAACTACAACTACTACAAGAACGGCAAGCTGACCGCGAGCTACAACGAGACCGGCGACATCGTCGGTACGCCGCGCCAGGTGAAGGCTGAAGTGGGCTTCCGCTTCTAAGCGGTCCAGCCTGCAGCAGTACTCCGATGCCGCCGGTCCGCCGGCGGCATCGGCAGGATGAACAACGGCAATGGCCGGCCGCGTGCCGGTCCATTGCCCACGCCGCTGCCGGCCAGGGGGCAGCGGCGTGGGCAATGATCGCGGTGTCAAACCACGTTTTTCGTGGTTTTTTCAGCCTGCACCTTGTAAACGATTTCAGATCATTGGACGTTATGCTTTCCCATCGATCAGACCACCGGAGGAACCGCGCCATGCAGGCACGCCATCTGTTGTCCGCCGCAGCGTTGAGCCTGGCCGTGGCCGCCTGCCAGCCGGCCCAGCAGGAGCCTGCCAAGCCGCGGCCGCCGGTGATCCTGATCGAGGCCGATGCACCGCCGCGGCCGATGAAGCCGGAGCTGCCGCCGCTGTTCGACGACATCGAGCGCCGCACCTTCCAGTTCTTCTGGGACACCACCAACGAGATCAACGGCCTGACCCCGGACCGCTATCCGTCGCGGCCGTTCGCCAGCATCGCCTCGGTCGGCTTCGCGCTGACCGCCTATCCGATCGGCATCGAGAACGGCTGGGTCAGCCGCAACCAGGCGATCGACCGCACCCTGACCACGCTGAAGTTCTTCCGCGACGTGCCGATGGGCCCGCAGCGCACCGGCAAGGCCGGCTACAAGGGCTTCTACTACCACTTCCTGGACATGCAGGAAGGCCGTCGCTACGACAGCTGGGTCGAGCTTTCGTCGGTGGATACCGCGTTGCTGATGATGGGCGTGCTGTTCGCGCAGTCGTACTACGATGGCGACGATCCGCGCGAGAAGGAAATCCGCCAGATCGCCGACACGCTGTACAGGAAGATCGACTGGCCGTGGCTGCAGCAGCGTGCACCGCTGATCTCGATGGGCTGGTTCCCCGAAAGCGGCTTCATCGACCATGACTGGATGGGCTACAACGAGGCGATGATGGTCTACATCCTTGCCCTGGGCTCGCCGACGCACCCGGTCAGCCCGGATGCCTGGACGGTATGGACGCGGACCTACGACAACGACTGGGGTGTCTACCAGGGCCAGGAATACCTGTCCTTCGGCCCGCTGTTCGGCCACCAGTACAGCCACGTCTGGATCGACTTCCGCGATATCCAGGACGCGTACATGCGCGAGCGCGGCAGCACCTATTTCCTCAACAGCCGTTCGGCCGCGCTGGCCCAGCGCGAGTACGCCATCGCCAACCCGATGCAGTGGAAGGACTATGGCGAGAACGTGTGGGGCCTGACCGCCAGCGACGGCCCGCAGAACACCACCCAGGAATACCGCGGCGAGCAGCGCCAGTTCCGCCATTACTCTTCGCGCGGCGCCGGCCTGCGCGAGAACTTCGATGACGGCACCATCGCCCCGACCGCCGCGATCGCGTCGGTGGTGTTCGCGCCCGAGCAGGTGATCCCGGCCACGCTGGAGATGCACAAGCGCTATGGCGACTACATCTATTCCAGCTACGGTTTCCTGGATTCGTTCAATCCCAGCTTCAACTACGACATTCCGATCAAGACCGGCCGCCTGGTGCCGGATCGTGGCTGGGTCGCCAGCGACTACATCGCCATCGACCAGGGCCCGATCCTGACCATGATCGCCAACTACCGGAACGATTTCGTGTGGGAAGTGATGAAGAAAAATCCGTACATCCGCAAGGGGCTGGAGCGGGCCGGGTTCAGTGGTGGCTGGCTGGCGCCGGAAGGCTCGTTCCAGCCGCTTGAACTGCAGAAGGACGAAAAGGCCGCGGCGGCACGCGCGGTGGGTATCGCCGAATCACGCGCGGCTGCCGCGCAGGAACAGAAGAACAATGCCAACCGCACCACAGGCCAGGGCAAGTAACCCGATGCCGAACTGGATCGACCGCCTGCGCCGCTGGGCGCTGCCTGCCCTGGCCGCACTGGCCGTGGCCGGCTGCGCCCGCACCGAGCCGGGCACCACCACCGTGCGTTTCTGGGCGATGGGCCGCGAGGCCGAAGTAGTCAGCGAGCTGATCCACGAGTTCGAGGCCGAGAACCCCGGCATCAAGGTGGATGTGCAGAACATTCCCTGGACCGCCGCGCACGAGAAACTGTTGACGGCGTTCGCCGCCGACGGCCTGCCGGATGTATGCCAGCTCGGCAACACCTGGGTGCCCGAGTTCGCCGAACTCGACGCGCTGATGCCGCTGCAGCCGTTCGTGCAGCGTTCGTCCGTGGTGGACCCGAAGGACTATTTCCAGGGCATCTGGGATACCAACGTGATCCATGGCGAGCTGGTCGGCGTGCCGTGGTATGTCGATACCCGCCTGATCTACTACCGCAAGGACCTGCTGGCCAAGGCCGGCTACGACCATCCGCCGCGCACCTGGCAGGAGTGGGACGAGCAGATGGCCGCGATCAAGAAGATGCAGGGGCCGAACCGCTACGCGGTACTGATGCCGATCAACGAGTTCGAGCAGCAGCTGTCGCTGGCGCTGCAGCAGCCCGACCCGCTGCTGCGCGACGATGACACCCGAGGCAATTTCGCCAGCCCGGGGTTCCGCCGCACGCTCGCCTTCTACGCCAACATGTTCGAGCAGGGCTGGGCGCCGAAGATGTCCGAGACGCAGATTTCCAACGTCTGGGACGAGTTCTTCCGGGGCTTCAACGTGTTCTACATCTCCGGGCCCTGGAACATCCGCGAGTTCAAGAAGCTGCAGCCGAAGGAGCTGGAAGGGCAGTGGGGTACCGCGCCATTGCCGGGTCCGGATGGCCCGGGGGCCGGCATCGCCGGTGGCACCAGCCTGGTGATCTTCCGCAAGTCGCAGCAGAAGGAGGCCTCGTGGAAGCTGATCGAGTTCCTGTCGCGGCCGGAAATCCAGGCGCGTTTCCATTCGATCATCGGCGACCTGCCGCCGCGCCGCAGTACCTGGAATGCGCCATCGCTGGCCAATGATCCGCTGGCGGTTGCGTTCCGTGACCAGCTGGAGCGGGTCAAACCGACGCCGAAGGTGCTCGAATGGGAGCGCATCGTGCAGGAAATGCGCATCGTCACCGAAAAGGTGGTGCGTGGTGGCCTGCCGCAGGACAAGGCGGTGGAAGAGCTGGACCAGCGCGTGGACAAGGTGCTGGCCAAGCGCCGCTGGATGCATGAACAACAACGCCTGCAGCAGCGCGCGCCGTCGCCGCAATCGAGCAGTGCCGTGGCCGCCGGGAGCGCGCAATGAAACGTACTTCACTTGCCGGCTGGATCTTCGCCGGCCCTTCGCTGATCGTGCTGGGCGTGTTCTTCGGCCTGCCGGTGGCCTCGGCGCTGGCGCTGAGCGTGACCGACTTCGACCTCTACGCGCTGGCTGACAGCAGCAACCTGCGCTTCGTCGGCCTGGGCAACTACATCGATCTGCTGCAGACACCGATGTTCTGGAAGTCGTTGTGGAACACCACCTACTTCGTGCTGATCGGCGTGCCGTTGTCGATCGGCGTGTCGCTGGGCGCGGCGATGCTGCTCAATGCACCGGCCGCGCGCTTCAAGGCGCTGTTCCGCACCGCGCTGTTCGCCCCGGTGGTGACCACACTGGTGGCGGTGGCAGTGATCTGGCGCTACCTGTTCCATACCAGTTACGGGCTGGTGAACTACGGCCTGGGCCATCTGGGCATCAGCCCGATCGACTGGCTGGGCGATCCCAACTGGGCGATGCCGACCATCATGCTGTTCGCGGTGTGGAAGAACTTCGGCTACAACATGGTGATCTTCCTGGCCGGCCTGCAGGCGATCCCGCATGACCTGTACGAGGCCGCGCGCATCGACGGCGCCTCACGCTGGAAGCAGTTCCTGCACATCACCCTGCCGATGCTCGGCCCGGTGCTGCTGGTGGTCGGGGTCATTACCGTGTCCGGCTACTTCCAGCTGTTCGCCGAGCCGTACGTGATGACCCGTGGCGACCCGCTGCAGAGCACCGTCAGCGTGCTGTATTTCATGTTCGAGGAAGGCTTCAAGTGGTGGAACCTGGGACGCGCCTCCGCAGTGGCGTTCCTGCTGTTCCTGATCATCCTGGCGGTGACCACCGTGATGCTGCGTTTCGGCCGCAAGAGGCAGTTGGTATGAGTCGTGAAATCGGCCAGTCGCGCTGGTACCCGTGGATGATCAATGGTGCGTTGCTGGTGCTGGCCCTGGTCAGCCTGGCGCCGCTGCTGTGGATGGTGTCGGTGTCGTTCATGCCGCAGGGCGAGGCCAGCCATTTCCCGCCGCCGCTGCTGCCTTCGAGCATCACCACGCACAACTACCATGAGCTGTTCGCGCGCACCGGCATGGGCGGCAACTTCGCCAACAGCCTGCTGGTGTCGCTGGGCATCACCATCGGTTCGCTGCTGCTCAACACCATGGCCGGCTATGCCTTCGCCAAGCTGAACTTCGTCGGCCGCGAGCGCCTGTTCCAGGTGCTGATGGCCGCGCTGGTGATCCCGGCGCAGGTGGCGATGCTGCCGCTGTTCCTGCTGATGAAGCAGCTGGGCCTGGTCAACAGTTTCGGCGGCGTGATCGTGCCGGCGCTGGCCAGCGTGTTCGGTATCTTCCTGGTCCGCCAGTACGCGCGTTCGATCCCGGACGAGCTGCTGGAAGCGGCGCGCATCGACGGGGCAGGGGAGCTGCGCATCTTCTTCCAGATCGTGCTGCCGATGCTCAAGCCGGTGCTGGTGACCCTGGCGATCTTCACCTTCATGGGCGCATGGAACGATTTCATGTGGCCGTTGATCGTGTTGACCGACCAGGAGCACTACACTTTGCCGGTGGCACTGGCCACCCTCTCGCGCGAACACATCATGGACGTGGAAATGATGATGGCCGGCGCGGTGGTCACCGTGGTCCCGGTGCTGGCGCTGTTCCTGGTGCTGCAGCGGTACTACATCCAAGGTCTGTTGCTGGGGAGCGTCAAGGGATGAAGCGAGCGATCGCCGTTGGATTGGGCCTGTTGTGGACCTCCCTGGCGATCGCCGCGCCGCCGGCGCTGCCGGCACCGAAAGTGCTGGACGATTTCGACGATATCGGCGCCTGGAAACTGGTCCTGTCCGACCAGGTCAGTGGTTCGTTGCGCCCGGTCAGTGGTGCCGGTGGTGGCCGCGCGCTGTGCCTCGACTACGATTTCCACAAGGTCTCCGGCTACGTCGGCATCCGTCGCGCGCTCAACATCGAGTACCCGGTCAACTATCGCTTCGGCTTCCAGCTGCGCGGTGATTCGCCGGGCAATGACCTGCAGTTCAAGCTGATCGACGCCAGCGGTGACAACGTGTGGTGGGTCAACCGCCCCGGCTACAGCTTCCCCAAGGCGTGGACGCCGGTCGAGTACCGCCGCCGGCAGATCGACAAGGCGTGGGGGCCGTCGCCCGAGAAGGAGATGGCGCGCAGTGCCGCGGTCGAGTTCACGATCTACAGCAAGGTCGGCGGCCGGGGCACGGTGTGTTTCGACAGGCTGACCCTGCAGGGCCTGCCGCCGCAGGATGATTCAGCGCTGGTGCCATCGGTGATCGCCGATACCGCCACCGCGCTGCAGGACCGCATGATCGACGGCAAGAGCGATACGTTCTGGATCAGCGGTGGCGTCAAGCAGCAGACCATCAGCCTGGACCTGCACAAGAGCCGCGAGATCGGCGGTGCGGTGATCGACTGGCTGCCGGATCTGGAAGCGCGCCGTTATACCGTGCGCACCTCGGAGGATGGCCGCGACTGGCGCACCGTACGCGAAGTGACCAGCGGTGCCGGTGGCCGCGACTGGCTGGCGCTGCCGGATACCGACGCACGCTACGTGCGCTTTGACCTGCAGGACGGCCCGAACTGGCGCTATGGCATCCGCGACATCATGCTCAAGCCGCTGGCCTTTGCCGCCACTCCGAACGCATTCCTGTCGTCGGTGGCTGCCGACCTGCCGCGTGGCGCGCTGCCGCGCGCCTATGTCGGTGAACAGCCGTACTGGACCCTGCTGGGCCTCGATGGTGGCCAGGAGCAGGCGTTGATCAGCGAAGACGGCGCACTGGAGCCGGCCAAGGGCAGCTTCAGCATCGAACCGTTCATCCGGCTCGATGGCAAGCTGCTGGACTGGTCGAAAGTGGCCATCACCCAGTCGCTGCAGGACCACTATCTGCCGATCGCCAACGTCGACTGGGTACACGAGAAGGTCGGCCTGGCCGTGACCAGCTTCGTGCAGGGCACGCCGGAGCGCGCGCAGCTGATCGGCCGCTACCGGCTGAGCAATCCGGACAAGGTCGCGCACGAGTACACCCTGGCACTGGCGATCCGCCCGTGGCAGGTCAACCCGCCGACCCAGTTCCTCAACACCGTCGGCGGCTTCAGCCGCATCGATGCGCTGGATGTCGGCGAACAGCTGGTGCGGATCAATGGTGAGCCGCGCATCTACCCGCTGCAGGTGCCGGACGCGCGCTTCGCCAGCACGTTCGACGGCAAGCTCGATGCGATGCATCTGGCCAGCGGCAAGTACCCGGCCACCACGGCGGTGAAGGACAGCACCGGCATGGCGTCGGGCGCGCTGATGTATACGATCAAGCTGGAGCCCGGCCAGAGCCGCGAAGTGGCGGTGGTACTGCCGCAGACCGGCGGCTGGGCGCCCAGGGCGCTGGATGTGGCCAAGGCCCAGGCACAGGTGGCCGAGCAGTGGCGACAGAAGCTGGGCGTGGTCTCGCTGCAGGTGCCGGCGGCCGGCCAGGCGCTGGTCGACACCCTGCGTACCGCGGTGGCGCACATGCTGATCTCGCGCGTTGGGCCGCGCCTGCAGCCGGGTACGCGTTCCTACGCGCGCAGCTGGATCCGCGATGGCGCGATGATTTCCGAAGGTCTGCTGCGCATGGGCCGCAGCGACGCCGTACGTGACTACATCAACTGGTATGCGCCGTACCAGTTCGAGAACGGCAAGGTGCCGTGCTGCGTCGATGCGCGCGGCAGCGACCCGGTGCCGGAGAACGACAGCCACGGCGAGCTGATCTACAGCATTGCCGAATATGGGCGCTACACCGGCGACAGTACCTTCGTCGAACTGATGTGGCCGCACGTGCAGGGCGCCTATACCTACATGGAACAACTGCGCGCCAGCGAGCGCACCGAGGAAAACCGGGCGCGCAACCCGGCCTTCTACGGCATGATGCCGGCCTCGATCAGCCACGAAGGCTATTCGGCCAAGCCGATGCATTCGTACTGGGACAACTTCTGGGCACTGCGCGGTTACAAGGACGCTGCGCTGCTGGCGACCCAGCTGGGCAAGGTCGAGGCGATGCAGATTGCCGAATCGCGCGACCAGTTCCGCGATGACCTGCAGGCGTCGTTGCTGTCTGCGATGCAGCAGCACAACATCGATTACCTGCCGGGTTCGGCCGAGCTGGGCGATTTCGATGCAACCTCGACCACCATCGCGCTGGCCCCGGGCGGTGAGCAGGGCCGCCTGCCGCAGCAGGCGCTGGAAGCGACCTTCGAGCGCTACTGGAAGGAATTCGTGGCCCGCCGCGATGGCAAGCGCGAGTGGAAGGACTACACCCCGTACGAGTGGCGCAACGTGGCCGCGTTCGTGCGCCTGGGCTGGCGCGATCGCGCCTGGCAGGCCACCGGGTTCTTCTTCAATGACCGTGCGCCGCAGGCCTGGAACCAATGGGCGGAAGTGGTGTCACGCACGCCGCGCAAGCCGTTCTTCGTCGGTGACCTGCCACACGCCTGGGTCGCCTCGGACTTCGTGCGCTCGGCGCTGGACATGTTCGCCTACAACCGCGACATGGACGACGCACTGGTGCTGGCCGCCGGCGTGCCCGCCGCGTGGCTGCAGGGCGAGGGCATTGCCGTGCAGGGGCTGCGCACGCCGCAGGGCCAGCTCAACTACCGCCTGCAGCGCAGTGACAAGCAGCTGGTGCTGGAGCTGCAGCCGGGCCTGGTGCCGCCGGTGGGCGGCGTGGTGCTGCCCTGGCCGTATGCCGGTGATCCGGGTGATGCCACCGTCAACGGTGAAGCGGTTGAGTGGATCAACAAGGAACTGCACGTGCACCAGTTGCCGGCGCGGGTCGAGATCGAAGTGCCGGGCGCGGTGCGCCGCGCCGAACGCAAGGGACAGTAACGATGAAGCAGCAGGGGGCGAGGGTGCGCACGTCGGTGCGCGCCCTGGGGCTGGCACTGGCACTGGCACTGCCGGGCGTGGTGATGGCGGTCGAGCCCGCGGCCACCGCCGCGTCGGCTGACGAGGCCAATGTGCCTGGCATGAGCATGGTCACCTTCAACCTGCACCATGACCGCGAAGACTGGCCGAGTCGGCGCCGCACCATCCTGGCCGAGCTCAAGCGCCTGCAGCCGGATGCGGTTGCCCTGCAGGAGGTGATCCAGCGCCGCAACGTGCGAAACCAGGCGCAGTGGCTGGCCAGCCAACTCGGCTACACGTACGTGTTCGTGTCCACCGATCCGGTCGGGGCCCCGAAACGCTATGGCAACGCCCTGCTGACCCGGCGTCCGATCCTGGCCCACGGCGATCACCTGCTGCAGCCGCTGGACGATTACCGAACCGTCGCCCACCTGCGCATCGATGTCGATGGAACGCCGGTGAATGTCTACGCCACGCACCTCAACGAGCGCAGCGACGAGCGTGGCCAGGGCATCCGCCGCAGCCAGGTGGAAGACCTGCTGCGCTTCATCAGTGACACCTCGGCCGGTGCGCCGGTGGTGATCGCGGGCGACTTCAATGCACTGGTGGATGCCGGCGACCTGAGCGCGCTGCGCAGCCGTTACGGTGACAGCTATGGCAGCGTGCACGTCAATACGGACCTGGCCGGGGTCAGTACCTTGAACCGGCACTATTACCAGGCGCCCTCGCGGATCGACCACATCTTCTTCCAGCAGGACGAACTGGTCGCGCGCGAGGCGAAGCTGTTGTTCGACCAGCCCGACGACAGCGGTCGCTGGGCCTCGGATCATTACGGCGTGTGGACCCGGTTGCAGTTCGCGCCGAAACCCTGAGATAGACCCGCTCTGGTAGGTGCCAACCTTGGTCGGCACCGGCGTGTCCGCGTACATTCAATCAACGGCGCCAACCAAGGTTGGCCTCTACCAGGGCGAAGCCAGCGCCAATCACACAAACAAAAACGGCGGGGATCATCGATCCCCGCCGTTTCGATTCACACGATCAGGACGCGATCAGTGCGCCGGCGGCGTGCGCTTGGCGGCTTCTTCGTCTTCTTCGTGGGCCTTGGCTTCGGCAGCCTGGGCTGCAGCGTCGGTGTGACCATCGGCAACCGGGTCAATCGACGGTGCCACCACGGCCTCGGCGACCGGGGCAGCGGCTTCCACCGGAGCGGCCTCGACCGCCACCGGGGCGACCGGCTGTTCGGCGATCGGCGCGGTCTCGACGACCGGCGTGGCTTCAATCGCCGGAGCGGCGTCCACCACCGGGGCGGCCTCAACGGCCACCGGCTGGGCTTCCGCCACCGGGGAAGCGTCAACAACCTCCGGCTTCGATTCCACCACCGGCGCTGCCTCGGCCACGACCGGCTTCGTCTCAACAGCCGGGGCAGCTTCAACGACCGGGGCAGCCTCGACCACCGCCTGCGTTGCTTCCGTCACCGGGGTCGCAACGGCCGCCGGCTGCACCGGCGTCGCAGCGTCGATGGCATCGAGCATGCTGGTCTGTACCGGCGACGGTGCCGGTTCGGCCTTGACCGTAGCTTCGACCGGAGCCTTCGCTTCGGCCACGACCGGCGCAGCGGCTTCGACCACGGCGCTGCTCACCACCGCGACCGGCGCGGCGACAACGGCAGCAGCGGCGCGAGCCGGCTTTGCGGCGTCGGTAGCGGCGGGCTCGACTTCATCATCGAAGTCGAACTCCGGCTGCGAACGAGCCGGCTGCGCAGCAGCGACCGGCGCGGTGCCGGCAGTGCTGTCAGCGGTCGGCTCGGCGACATCAGTGTCATCGCCGTCGTCACCGTCGTCCTGGTCATCGCCCAGAACGTCGCTGCCGGCAGCGTTCTCGGCGCCACCGCGACGACGGCGACGGCCACCGCGACGGCCGCGACGACGGCGGGTCGCGCCTTCGCCGGCCTGGTCACCGTTGGCGTCGGTTGCAGCCTCATCGGCGGTCACGGCAACCACTTCGGCCTCGTTGCCGGTGCTGCTGGTGGCGTCGACCGGTGCGGCGGCTTCAGCCGGAGCGGAAGCGGCCGGGGCCACCGGAGCCACTGGCGCCGTGGCTTCCTGGGCGGTCACCACGTTGGCGGCGACAGCCGTGGCAGCCACGGCTGCAGCCGCAGTCACGGCTTCGGCCGGTGCGTCGGCGGCGTTGCGCTGCGGCTTCTCGGCCGGCTTGTCACCGTCCTGCTGCGGGCGCGGCTGCTTCGGCTGCTTCAGCTTCGGCTGCTGCGGGTTCTGGCCCTGCTGCTCGTTGCGCGGCTTGTTCTGCTGCTGCGGCTGCTGGCCATCCTTCTGCTGCGGCTCCTTCTGCTTGCCCTGCTGCGGCTGCTGCTGGGCATTGCCGTTGTTACCGTTGCGGCCGTCCTTGCGCTGCTCACCGCGGTCCTTGCGGTTGCCGCCGTCCTTCTGCTGCTGTGCGTTGCCGTTGCCGCCGTTGCCACGGTTGTCGTCGCGACGGTCCTTGCGGTCCTTGTTGCGATCCTTGTTGCGGTCCTTGCGGCCGCCGTCCTGCTGCTGGCGCGCCGCCGGAGCCGCCGGCGCCGGTGCGGGGGCCGGTTCGCCACCGAACACGCGCTTGAGCCAACCGATCACGCCACCGCTCGGAGCCTGCGCCACCGGCGCGGCCACCACCGGGGCCGGAGCGGCCGCGGCCGGCTCCACTTCCTCGCGCACCGGGGCGGGGGAGGTGTGCTTGACCTGGGTCACCGCCGGCGGCGGGATGTTCAGCTGGCCCTTGGTCAGGGCGTGCACCGGCAGCTTGCGCGGGGTGCCGCGCTGGTAGCTGGGCTTGTTGCTCTCTTCGCCCAGCTCGTTCTCGCGCAGGCGGGTCACGGTGTAGTGCGGGGTGTGCAGCTGCTCGTCGGCGACGATCACGATCGGCGCTTCGTGGCGCTGCTCGATCTCGCGCAGGGCGCTGCGCTTTTCGTTCAGCAGGTAATTGGCGATCTCCACCGGGGCCTGGACCAGCACCTGCCCGGTGTTCTCCTTCATCGCATGCTCTTCGGCGACGCGGATGATCGACAGTGACAGCGACTCGACGCTGCGCATGCGGCCGTGGCCGTCGCAACGCGGGCAGACGATCTGGCTGGACTCGCCCAGGCTCGGACGCAGGCGCTGGCGGCTCATTTCCAGCAGGCCGAAGCGCGAGATGCGGCCGACCTGCACGCGCGCGCGGTCGTACTTCAGCGCGTTGGCCAGGCGGTTCTCGACCTCGCGCTGGTGCTTGTTGGAGGCCATGTCGATGAAATCAATTACCACCAGGCCGCCGAGGTCGCGCAGGCGCAGCTGGCGGGCCACTTCCTCGGCCGCTTCCAGGTTGGTCTGGAACGCGGTGTCCTCGATGTCGCTGCCCTTGGTGGCGCGCGAGGAGTTGACGTCGACCGCGGTCAGCGCTTCGGTCTGGTCGACCACGATCGAGCCACCCGACGGCAGGCGCACGTTGCGCTCGTAGGCGCCTTCGATCTGCGACTCGATCTGGAAGCGGTTGAACAGCGGGATGTCGTCCTTGTAGTGCTTGAGCTTGCGCAGGGTCTGCGGCATCACCTGCTGCATGAACTCGCGGGCGTGCTCGTACATCTCCTCGGTGTCGACCAGGATCTCGCCGATGTCGGCGCGCAGGTAGTCACGCAGGGCGCGCACGATCAGGCGCGATTCCTGGTAGATCAGGAACGGGGCCGGCTTGCTCAGCGCGGCCTCGGCGATGGCACGCCAGACGTTGAGCAGGTAGTCCAGATCCCACTGCAGCTCTTCGGCATCGCGGCCGACGCCGGCGGTGCGGATGATCACGCCCATGTCGTCGGGGATGTTCAGCTTGTCCAGGGCGTCCTTCAGCGCGGCCCGGTCTTCGCCTTCGATGCGACGGGAGACACCGCCCGCGCTCGGCGAGTTCGGCATCAGCACCATGTAGCGGCCGGCCAGCGAGATGAACGTGGTCAGGGCGGCGCCCTTGTTGCCGCGCTCTTCCTTGTCCACCTGGACGACGATTTCCTGGCCTTCCCGCAGCAGCTCACGGATGCCGGCCTTGTTGTGGTCGACACCGGCCTGGAAGTAGTCGCGGGAGATTTCCTTCAGCGGCAGGAAGCCATGGCGGCCACCACCGTATTCGACGAAGGCCGCTTCCAGCGAGGGCTCGATGCGGAAGATCCGGCCCTTGTAGATGTTGGACTTCTTCTGTTCCTTCGACGGCTGTTCGATGTCGATGTCATACAACGACTGGCCATCCACGATGGCAACACGCAGCTCTTCAGCCTGCGTGGCGTTGATCAGCATTCGCTTCATTGTTGCGTTCCTCGCAAGCGGCTACCGCGCGGAACGCCATGGGGTTTCGCCTCTGGACACGGCTCGCCGCCCATTCGCGCAAGCGCGGGGAGGGCGGCTTGGGTTTCCAGCGCTACGACACCACGGCAGGCCGCGGGAGCGCTTCACTCTTATGGGTTTTTGGGTGTTGCAGGGCCGCAGGCAGCTGTCAGCCAGGCTGGAGCGCCACGCGGGACATGTTCAGCACGGTTGCGTGTCAGGCATCCGGCGATGGCCGGGAAGGCCGGTGAGCCGCTAACATGGCCGCCCCGCGGGCGGTGGTCGCGCACTGTGCCGGATTCGTCGGAAGCTGGGCTTCTGGCCCTGAGTAACTTCCAACGAAATCAATCCCTTATCTCGCCCCCCGAGTGTAACAGAATAAACAGCCTGATGACCGCCCAAGACCCCACCAAGCCCGCTGGCGACAAGCCTTCCGTGCGCATGATCACCGTTCCCGCCGACCGCGCCGGCCAGCGCCTGGACAACTTCCTGCTTGGCCAGCTGAAAGGCGCCCCGCGCAGCCTGGTCTACAAGCTGGTGCGCAGCGGACAGGTGCGGGTGAACGGCGGCCGGGCCAAGGCCGAACGCAAGCTGGAGGCCGGAGACGAGGTGCGTGTGCCGCCGGTTCGTCTCACCGAAGAGGGAGACAAGGCCGGTCCTCCGGAGGCGTTCATGCGCCGGCTGGAGCAGGCCATCGTCTTCGAGGACGCCCGCCTGCTGGCCCTGAACAAGCCCACCGGCGTGGCCAGCCACGGTGGCAGCGGCATCAGTTTCGGCGCCATCGAGACCCTGCGTGCGCTGCGCCCGGGGCAGACCCTGGAGCTGGTCCACCGGTTGGATCGCGACACATCGGGCCTGCTGATCGTGGCCAAGAAGCGCTCGGCGCTGAGCGAGCTGCAGGCGTTGCTGCGTGAAGACCACGGCGCCGGCATCCGCAAGCGCTACCTGACCCTGCTGACCGGGCGCATGCCCGACGGCGTGATGACGGTCGATGCGCCGCTGCACGTGGGCCTGCGCCAGGGCGGCGAGCGCCATGTGCAGGTCAACGCGATCGGCAAGGAATCGATCAGCCACTTCCGCGTGCTGGAGCGTCGCGGCGGCCATTCGTACTGCGAGGTCCGCATTGAGACCGGCCGCACCCACCAGATCCGCGTGCATGCCCAGCACCTGGGGCATCCGGTGGCCGGTGACGACAAATACGGCGATCCGGTCGTCAACAAGCGGCTTCGTGAGCAGATCGGGCTGAAGCGCCTGTTCCTGCACGCAGCCTCGCTGGAGTTCGCACTGGACGACGGCAAGAGCCCGTACGTGCTGAACGCGCCGCTGGCCGACGAGCTGGTCGAGGCGCTGGATCGGCTGAAGTAGGCAGGACAGGCAGCGCGCCGTATCCCCTTGTAGAGTCGAGCTTGCTCGACTGCTGTTCGGTCGAGGAATGTCAGTCGAGCAAGCTCGACTCTACGGGGCGGGCCTGGAATTCCTCACCACTTGAACAGCACCAGGCTGATCGCCAGCGTGCCCATGCCCGCCACCAGCCCGTACACCGTCTCGTGGCCCTTGGCATAGCGCTTGGCCGCCGGCAGCAGCTCGTCCAGCGCCAGGAACACCATCACGCCGGCAATCAGCCCGAACACCCAGCCGAAGGTGGCGTGCGACAGTGATCCGGACAGCAGCCAGTAGCCCAGCGCCGCGCCCACCGGCTCGGCCAGGCCCGACAGCAGGCTGGCGCTGAACGCATAGAACTTGTTCTGGGTGGCGAAGTACACCGGCACCGCGATCGCGATGCCCTCCGGAATGTTGTGGATGGCGATGGCGAAGGCCAGCGGCATGCCTACCGACGGGCTCTCCAGGGTCGCGAAGAACGTTGCCAGCCCTTCCGGGAAGTTGTGTGCGGTGATGGCGATCGAGGTCAGCAGGGCGACCCGCTTCAGGTACTCGCGGCTGTTCTCGCGGAATGCCGGGTCCTGCTTGTCCAGGCTGTCATGCGGGTTGGGGATGAAGTGGTCGATCAGCACGATCACGATCACGCCCAGCAGGAACGCCAGGGTGCCGTAGGTGAAGCCGGTGCGCTCGCCATAGGCCAGCGCGAAGGATGCAATGGACTTGTTGAGGATCTCCGACAGCGACACGTAGACCATGGCGCCGCCGGCGAAGGCCAGACCGAAGGCCAGCAGGCGCGGATTGGGCCGGCGCGAGAACAGCACCAGCAGGCTGCCGATGGCGGTGGCGAGACCGGCCGCGAGGGTGACCGCGAGCGCGATCCAGACGTTTTCGGGGGGAATCTGCAGCATGTACCGACGCGATCCTGGTCAACAGACAACCGCCCCGGGCAAGGCCGGGGCGGCGAGGGCGAGGCGGGCGTCGGCTGGCCTCGTCGGGGCGCGCGTGATCAACCGCCGCGGCGCAGGCGTTCTTCGATGGCGAAGCACTGGTCCGGCTTCGGCTGCGGCGGGTTGAAGCTGACCGGCACCTGGATGGTGGCCGGCACCGGCTGGCCGTTGCGGGTGGCGGCATTGAACTGCCAGCCCTGCACGGCGGTCTTGGCCAGCTCGTCCAGCTGCGGGTTGCCGGCGCCGGTCAGCAGGGCGACCTCGCTCGGCTTGCCGTCGGTACCGATGGTGACCTTGAAAGTGCTGGTGCCGCCCACGCCCATGCAGGCCAGTTCCAGCGGGTACTGCGGCGGCGGCGTCTTCACCGCGGCCACTTCGGTCGGCGGCGGCGGGGGCGGTGCCGGCGGTTCGGACGCGCCGCAGCCGGCCAGGCCGGTCGCAGCGAACAGGGACAGGCTCAGCAGGCGTACGTTCATGGCAGTTGCTCCGTCAGGGCCGAAGTCTTTGCCGCGCAGATGAAGTCGTTCTCGCTCAGGCCGCCCACATCGTGGGTGGAGAAGCGCACGACCGCGCGGTCGTAGTGCACGCCCAGGTCCGGATGGTGGTCCTCGCGGTGGGCGATCCAGGCCAGCGCGTTCACGAATGCCATGGTGGCGTAGTAATCCTTGAAGCGGAAGGTGCGCGACAGGGCCTGGCCGCCCTCGCTCAGCTCCCAGCCGGGAACCTGCGGCAGCAGTTCGGCCAGGCGGGCTTCGCCAAGCTTGTGGTCGCTGCCTTTGCGCGGCACGCAACGGGCCTGGGCCAGTGGAATCAGGTCGGCCATGGGAATCTCCACCTCGTGTTGACTGAACAATGCGCCGGACGGTGTATAAACCGAATGAGCGGCTGACGCTTACTTGGCTAGAATAGCCTGATGATCCAGATCTCCGACACTGCCCAGACCCATTTCCGCAAGTTGATCGAACGCGAGGGCGTGCCCGGCATGGGCGTGCGCCTCAGTGCGGTCGATCCCGGTACCCCGCGCGCCGATGCCCGGCTGGAATTCGCCGAACCGACCGATCTGCTCGGCGACGAGTGGGCGGTGGACTGCGATGGTTTCACCCTCTATGTCGATGCCAGCAGCGTCGGCTGGCTCGATGGCGCCGAGATCGACATCGTCGCCGGCACCGCCGGTGCCCAGCAGCTGACTATCAAGGCGCCGCGCATCAAGGGCGAAGCGCCCGGCGATGCCGCCTCGCTGGTCGAGCGCGTGCATTGGGTGGTCGAGAACGAAATCAATCCGCAGCTGGCCTCGCATGGCGGCAAGGTGGCCGTGCAGGAAGTCTCGGCCGACGGCGTGGTGCTGCTGCGCTTCGGTGGTGGCTGCCAGGGCTGCGGCATGGCCGACGTGACCCTCAAGCAGGGCATCGAGAAGACCCTGATGGGCCGCGTGCCGGGCGTGACCGCTGTACGTGATGCGACCGACCACGACAGTGGCCACGCGCCGTACATCCCTCGCGGCAACGCCGCCTGATCGCTGACGCGTGCCACTGACCCGGGCCGAGCAGCTCATCGACCTGCTGCTGGCGCGCCAGCAGCCCGGGGCCGTCCTCGAGAAAACCACGCGCCTGCCCTATGGCTGGGCGCTGTGGCTGCGCTCGCTCGGTCCATTGCCGCGGCCGCTGCATGCCGGCGAGATCATCGCGGTGCTGTTGCCGCGTCCGTTGCCCGGGCCACCCGGGCAATCACCGCGTTTGTCCCCGTGGCAGGCGCTGCGCCGGTTGTTCTGGCAGGACTGGGATGCCGCACCGCGCGATCAGCGCTGGATGCGCTGGACCTCGGCACTGGCCAGCGCGCTGTTGCATCTGCTGTTCTTCGTGCTGCTGCTGTGGGTGGCGGTGATCCGCACCACGGCGCCGGAGGAAGAGGGCGCTGAAGGCGAGCGCGTGCAGGTGGAATTCGTCGGCCGCGCTACCCAGGAAGGCGGTGGCGACCAGCCGGGCGCCGAAGCCGCTGCCGCCGCGCCGGCTGGGCAGGTGGCGGCCGGCCGCGAGGCGGGAGCCGCCACCGCACCGCAACCGCGTCCTGCCGCAGCGTCGACGCCTGCGCCCATGCCGGCGCCGGCAGCGACCGCCAGCGTGCCTGCGCCGCCGGCTGAAGCCGAACCCGCGCCGGTCGCGGCACCGCCGCCTTCGCCGGTGCAGGCCACCGAGGTGGCCGAGGCCAGCACCGACTTCGTAGTGCCGCCGGTCAGCGTGCCGCGCACCGAAGTCAGCATCGTGCCGCGCGACACCACACCCACCGTGCGCGAGCGCAGCGTGCAGCCGTTGCAGGCGCCCCCTGTGCCGACGCCGCTGCATGCACCGGTCGTTGCGGTGCGCACGCCGCAGTTGCGTGACATCCAGGTACAGGAGCGCGAAGTCAGTACGGTCGACGCCCCGGTGGCGCCGCAGCCGCTGCGCACCGCGGATGTGCAGGTACGCCTTCCGCAACAGGATCTGCAGGTGCGCGAACGCGAGGTGCAGGCCGTGGTCGATCCGCAGGTGCGCATGGCGGCCGTGGCCGGCCGTGAGCCGACCGTACATGCGCCGGCGGGCCGTGACGTGCAGGTGCGCGAACGCGAAGTCGCCTCGGCACCAGCGGCGGCGCCATCACCTTCCACTGGCAGTGCCCCCGCGGCAACCGCAGCGCCTGCGGCCAGCAGCAGCGCGGCGCAGGCCAGCAGCACGACGGCGCGCACGTCGGCATCCAGTACCGCACCGGCCCAGGCCGGCGCGCGCCCGGCACCCGACCCGGGCAATTGGGCCACGCCTGCCAAGGGCGATGACTGGGGGGCATCCAGCCGCAACCGCGACGGTGCCAGCAGTGGCGCGCGCCAAGCCAATGCCGCTGCCTCCGGCAAGGGCAGCGGTCTGTTCAATGCCGATGGCAGCGTGCGGGTGCCGGGGCAGGAGGGCGACGGGCGCGCCGAACGGGGCGCCCCCGGCGGTGCCAACGATGGCTGGACCAAGGAGCGTATCGCCCAGTCCGGCACCTGGTTGAAGCGGCCGCCGTACGACTACACGCCTACCTCGTTCGACAAGTACTGGGTGCCGCAGGAATCGCTGCTGGCCGAGTGGGTGCGCAAGGGCATCAAGTCGATGGAGATTCCGTTGCCGGGCACCGGCACGAAGATCTCCTGCGTGATCTCGATCCTGCAGGCCGGTGGTGGCTGTGGCCTGACCAACCCGAACATGCAGGACCAGCCAGCGGTGGCGCGTCCGCCGCCGGACATCCCGTTCAAGAAAGAGTTGCAGGAAGATAACGGGAGCCGCTAGGCAAGGGGCCGCGCCCCGCACGCTGGCCGGCTCGCGCTTTGGTAGGTGCCAACCTTGGTTGGCACAGAAACGCCGACCAAGGTCGGCATCTACCGGAGCACGCATGCCGACCAAGGTCGGCCTCCACCAGGGCAGTGACCTCACGCGCTCTGCGACAGGAACACCCAGAACGGCACGTCACGGCCAACCCAGTCGCGGCTGGTTTCGTCCATCACCTCCAGCAGGGTGTCGAAGTCCTTCTGCGTGGCGGCACGCAGTGCATCGACGTCGGCCAGGAACAGTGCATAGCCGTTGGCCGGCAGCCATTGCAGGTCGCGCAGGTTGTCCGACAGAGCATCCCAGTTGCCGCCGAACCCCGCCGGGAAATCCAGCTGCGCGGCCAGTCGTGCCAGCAGAGTGCGCTTGTCGGCCACGCCTTCCAGATCGATGCGGATCACCTTCAGGCCGGCATCGCGCATCGCCGCGGCCAGCGCGTCGATGTCGTCGCTGTCGATGGCGTAGACGCCGGCATTGTTGATGTCATGCAGGCCGAGGCCGAAATCATCGTGGCTCATCACTGCGCTCCCTGGGCCGGTACGGTGAAGCTGCGGAACGATTCATAGTGGTCGTCGGTGTAGTACCACGCCTCTGGCGGATCGCCACCGGTGACGATGCGGCGCGTGCCACGGGTGCGTGCGCCAGGCGTGTCGACGGTGTACTCGCGGTAGTAGCCGCGCGCGCGCTGCGGCAGCTGCTGCTCGCGGTTGCCGAAGGTGCTGCCGTCCTGGCGGTGCGGGAACGGACCACCGCGCTGTATCAGCGCGATGGTCTGGCGCGCCTCGGCGGGCAGGAACGCGGGCAACCCGCCATCGGTGCGGGCTGCCGGCGTGGCCGGGGCCTTCGCGGCAGGCGCGCCCTGCAGTTCGGGCGCGAACTGCGGCGCTGGCGCACGCTGCATGAAGTGGTTGGCGACCAGGCCGAGCAGCAGCAGGGCGATGGCGGTGATCAGCAGCCGGGGGTTGCGCATGGGCACGGGCAGGCGAGGGCGAGGCACGCACTGTAACGCCTGTGCGCTGCACGGGGCATGAGGAACGCGCGCGTCACCGCTGCGTAACAATTGCCGGCATGCTCACCGGCAGGACGCAATTTCCTTTACATCCCCCTTGGTAATCTTGCGGTCTGTCCCCATCATTCACCGCGCACTGCCCGACACCGTCGGGTGCCCTCGCAATCAGGAGATGCATCATGGCCTACACCCTGCCCAAGCTGTCCTACGCCTACGACGCGCTGGAACCGCATATCGATGCGGCGACGATGGAAATCCATCACACCAAGCATCACCAGACCTACATCAACAACGTCAACGCGGCGCTGGAAGGCACCGAGTACGCTGACCTGCCGGTCGAAGAGCTGGTGAAGAAGCTCAAGTCGCTGCCGGAGAACCTGCAGGGCCCGGTGCGCAACAACGGGGGTGGCCATGCCAACCACTCGCTGTTCTGGACCGTGATGGCGCCGAATGCCGGCGGCAACCCGGTGGGCGACGTGGCCAAGGCGATCGACAAGGACCTGGGTGGCTTCGACAAGTTCAAGGATGCCTTCACCAAGGCTGCGCTGACCCGTTTCGGCAGCGGCTGGGCATGGCTGAGCGTCACCCCGGACAAGAAGGTCGTGGTCGAGAGCACCGGCAACCAGGACAGCCCGCTGATGGAAGGCAACACCCCCATCCTCGGCCTGGACGTGTGGGAACACGCGTACTACCTGAAGTACCAGAACCGCCGTCCGGAATACATCGGCGCGTTCTTCAACGTCATCGACTGGAACGAAGTCGAGCGCCGCTACCAGGAAGCGATCGCCTGATCGGCGTCGCGGGTTGAAATGAAAAGGCCGGGGGAAACCCCGGCCTTTTTGCTTGCCAGCTTCTGGCCGTCGCGCGGGACCTGGTGGGTGGCGCCCTT
>NZ_JASJSU010000010.1:37119-46186 GCF_030237045.1 Stenotrophomonas maltophilia group sp. Smal17 | reverse complement strand
GGAGAGGGTGCGCGCGCGGCAGGGATGTGCCGACCAAGGTCGGCACCCACCGTCGGCACCCACAACCGTCACCCACCGCAGCCGAAGGCGGGGCTATTCCGCGGTGGCTGTATCGCCCTGCAGGCGCAAGGTTGCCATCACGCCCAGGCGCAGGCCGGGCAGGTCGCCATCGGCCGGCAGCAGGATCGGCTGCTGGCGGATGCCGCCGAAATGCTTGACCTGGAACAGCACGTCCAGGCCATGGCCGGTGGCTCCACCGCCACTGGCCGCTGGCGGTTCCGGGCGGCCGCCAGGATTGCGCCGGGCCGGCTGGAAGCCGGGCGTGCTGCGCACCAGTTCCACGGTGGAGGCCGAGAAGTCGCCGGCGATCAGGCTCGGCATGCCCTCGGCGGTGGCGCCGATCCAGGTCATCAGGTCGTTGGTCTGGTGCTGGCGCGCGGTGGCCTCGTCCGGCTCCGGGCGCAGCCGCGCCACGTAGATGTTGACCAGCGCCTGGCCCAGCTTCAGCCGCATCATGCCGGCCGCGCTGAACGTTCCGGGTGGATGCAGCAGGGTGACGCCGTCCTCGCTGACCGGCAGCCGGGTCAGCATGGCATTGCCATGCCGCAGCGGCTGGCTGGGCGGATCGGCGGTGACGAAGTCGCAGCTGTAGCGCAGCCGGCTGGCAAGCCAGCAGGCCGGGTTGCGGCCCTGCTGCTGCAGCACCTGCTGCACCGAGATCACGTCCGGTTGCAGGTCGGTCAACAGTTGTGCGACCTGCTCGCGGCGCTGCTTCCATTGCGCATCGTCGCGGCTGGGCAGTTCCAGTGCGGCCACGGTCAGTTGCCGGGGCTCACCCTCGCTGCTGGCCGAGGCCGGCGCCTGCGGCCGCGCCTGGGCCTGCAACGCCGGCAACAGCAGCAGGCAGCTGAGCAGGAGTCGGGCGTAGGCGAGGGGGCGCATAACGATAAGTTTACGCTTTTGTCGTGCAGGTGCCGTGACTTCCGGCACAGCCAGGAGCGCCTGCCATGGATTGGCACCGTTGTCATGCAGCCCTGCAGCGTGCTTCGCAAGCCCCGGTTCCGGTAACCTTGCGCCTTTCGCTTTGCAGGAATGCCTTACAGGATGAGCCACGACGCAGTTGCCCCCATCGCCGGCCAGGGAAGGATGCCGCGCCAGATTCCGTACATCATCGGCAATGAGGCCTGCGAACGGTTCAGTTTCTACGGGATGCGCAACATCCTGGTGCAGTTCCTGATCACCTCGCTGCTGCTGCAGGAAATCACTGCGGAAGGCCGTGCCGGTGAAGCCAAGGACATCATGCACAGCTTCATGATCGGCGTGTACTTCTTCCCGCTGCTCGGCGGCTGGCTGGCCGACAGGTTCTTTGGCAAGTACCACACCATCCTCTGGTTCAGCCTGGTCTACTGCGCCGGCCACCTGTGCCTGGCGCTGTTCGAGAACAGCCGCGAAGGCTTCTTCCTTGGCCTGGGACTGATCGCGCTCGGCGCTGGCGGCATCAAGCCGCTGGTGGCCTCGTTCATGGGTGACCAGTTCGACCAGAGCAACAAGCACCTGGCCAAGCTCGTCTTCGACGCCTTCTACTGGATCATCAACTTCGGCTCGCTGTTCGCCTCGCTGCTGATCCCGCTGGTGCTGAAGAACTGGGGCCCGCAGTGGGCGTTCGGCATCCCGGGCATCCTGATGTTCGTAGCCACCTTCGTGTTCTGGCTGGGCCGCAAGCGCTACGTGCTGGTGCCGCTGCCGCCGAAGGACCCGCATTCGTTCGCCAACGTGGTGCGTACCGCGCTGACCGCGCGCGTTGCCGGGCAGGGCCGTCCGGGCCTGGTGATCGCCGCGCTCGGCCTGGTGCTGGCCGTGGCCTCGTTCGGGCTGGTCGGCTCGCTGGGCATCGTCATCTGCCTGTGCCTTGCGCTGGTCGCCATCCTGGCCGGCATCGGCGGCGGCACCTGGCTGCAGCTGGACCGTGCCCGCGGCCAGCATCCGGCCGAAGCCGTGGAAGGCGTGCGCTCGGTGCTGCGCGTGCTGGTGATCTTCGCGCTGACCACGCCGTTCTTCTCGCTGTTCGACCAGAAGGCCTCGACGTGGGTCCTGCAGGGCCAGCAGATGCAGATGCCGAGCTGGTTCACCGCCTCGCAGATGCAGGCATTGAACCCGCTGCTGGTGATGATCCTGATTCCCTTCAACAACCTGGTGCTGTACCCGGCGCTGCGCCGCTTCGGCTTCGAGCCGACCGCGCTGCGCCGCATGACCGCCGGTATCGCCTTCAGCGGCCTGGCCTGGATCGTCATCGGTGGCATCCAGGTGGTGATGGACGGCGGCAATGCCATGTCGATCTTCTGGCAGATCCTGCCGTACGCACTGCTGACCTTCGGTGAGGTGCTGGTCTCGGCCACCGGCCTGGAGTTCGCCTACAGCCAGGCGCCGCAGGCGATGAAGGGCGTGGTGATGAGCTTCTGGAACCTGACCACCACCATCGGCAACCTGTGGGTGCTGCTGTCCAACGCCGCGGTGCGCAACGACACGGTGACCCACCAGATCGCCGGCACCG
The DNA here is from genome assembly GCF_030237045.1 of Stenotrophomonas maltophilia group sp. Smal17. NCBI lineage: Bacteria > Pseudomonadati > Pseudomonadota > Gammaproteobacteria > Lysobacterales > Lysobacteraceae > Stenotrophomonas > Stenotrophomonas maltophilia group sp. Smal17. Next base: position 43,635 of record NZ_JASJSU010000010.1, on the reverse strand, counting down.
GCCTGAGCGAGGCGGCGTTCCTGATGTTCTTCTTCGCCGGCTTCGCCTTCATCGCGGCGTTGGCCTTCGGTTGGTACGCGAAACGCTATCGTATGGTCGACAACTACCGTAGCGCCTGAGCCTGACATGACCCCCGTCAATCTGCTGTTGATCGCCATCACCGCCATCCTTTCGTGGATGGCGTTCAACAACCGCAAGCTGGCCGACCGCCTGATCCTGTGGCCGCCCGCCGTGGACCGCCATCGCCAGTACGACCGGCTGGTGACCTATGGCTTCATCCACGCCGACTGGTCGCACCTGATCTTCAACATGATCACCCTGTTCTTCTTCGGGGGATTCATCGAGAGCGTGATGGTGGAGCTGACCGGCAGCTACCTGACCTATCCGGCGTTCTATATCGGCGCGTTGCTGGTCTCGATCCTGCCCAGCTACCTGAAGAACCAGAAGAACCCGAACTACCTCAGCCTCGGTGCATCCGGGGCGGTGTCGGCGGTGCTGTTCGCCTTCATCCTGATCAAGCCGTGGTCGATCATCCTGGTGTTCTTCATCCCGGCGCCGGCCATCATCTATGCCGCGTTCTACGTCGGCTACAGCATCTGGATGGACAAGCGCGGTGGTGATCGCATCAACCACAGCGCACACTTGGCCGGTGCGGCGTTTGGCGTGATCTTCATGCTGGCCATGCAGCCGAGCATCTTCAACCACTTCCTGCGCGAACTCTCGAACCCGACCTTCCGCCTCGGCGGCGGTTGAGGGTGGGAACGGGGGCGGATCGGCAGCGATCCGCCCCGGCCGGTTCAGGCCGTGGTCTGCTGCCCGTAGGTGTCCAGCAGGCGGGCGAACACTTCCTCGCCGATGCGCTGGAAATCCTGGTCTTCGGTCTGCCCTTCCACTGCCAGCTGCAGCAGGCCCTCCAGCAGGGCACGGTCGGTATCGGAATGGGGATCGCTGGGGTGCATCGGGGCCTCCGCGGTGATGCGCATGGTCTACGGTCGCAAGGGCCGTGCCAGCCTGGCCGTACCCCTCCACAGGCGATAGCGGCCGCCCGCCCTCCAGCTTGAGGGTCGAAAACTGACGTGAATGGACCGCACTTGCCCCTGTTCAGGCTTCACGCGATCATGGCGCCCGGCTGCGCACCATCCACGCAGTCGCCGCAGGAGACAGTTCCATGGCTTCGGTCACGCCCCCCGGTCTGGCCTACGAGGTCGAACACGACCTGGCCAGCCATCGCTTCACCGCCCGTGTCCGAGGACAACTGGCGGTGCTTGATTACCAGATCAAGCGCAGGCGCATGGTCATCACCCACACCGAAGTGCCCGAGCCGATTGCCGGCCGCGGTATTGCCGGTGAGCTGACCCGCGTCGCGCTGCGCTTCGCCCGCGAGCAGAAATACAAGGTGGTGCCGGCGTGTTCGTATGCCGAGGCCTTCCTGCAGCGGCACGAGGAGTATCACGACCTGCTCGTCGGCTGATGCCGGCGGGCCACGCTTCAGCCATGGCAGGCGATGATGTACAAACATGAACAGGGGATCCCGATGAAGATTGGAAACAACCGGCCATTGCGCGGCAGCGTGCTGGCCGGCGTGGTGGGCGTGCTGTTGCTGGCCGGTTGCCAGCGTGAGAGCGAGCCGGCACCGGCGACCGACGCGGCCCCCGCCGCCGAGGCCCCGGTCGCGGGCGAGACACCCACCACGGAAGCGCCGCTGGATCTGCGCGACGTGATCGAGAACAACGAGCGCGAAGTGGTGGGCATCAGCTACCCGGCCGGCATCGACCGTTATCCGGGCCTGGCACGCGCGCTGCAGGACTATGCGACCAGCGCCCGCAGCGACCTGCAGCAGGCACTGGACGGGCTCGGCAACGACAAGCCGACCATGCCCTACGAGCTGTCGCTGAGCTTCGAGAAGCTGCTGGAGACCCCGCAGCTGGTGGTGGTCAGTGCCGATGGCAGCCGCTATACCGGAGGCGCCCACGGTGAGCCACTGGTGGCACGCTTCGTGTGGCTGCCGCAGCACCAGCAGATGCTCAGCGCCGAAAAGCTGGTGGCCGATGCCAAGGGCTGGAAGGCGATCAGCGATTTCGTCGCCGACCAGCTGCGCGAGCGCGTGGCCACCCGCCTCAGCGGCGAGGACATGGACCCGGCCCAGCTGCAGGAATCGCTGCGCAACGCATCGCGCATGATTGCCGACGGTACCGGCCCGCAGGCCGACAATTTCAGCCAGTTCCAGCCGCTGACCGACGACAAGGGGCAGATCACCGCGCTGCGCTTTGTTTTCCCGCCCTACCAGGTGGGTCCATACTCGGACGGCACGCAGACCGCCGATGTACCGGCGGCGGTGCTGTTGCCGCACGTGGCCAAGGACTACGTGGAGCTGTTCGCACGCGGTTGACCGCAGTCGAGGAGGTGGCGTGGATACAGGGTTGCAGGAGCGGGTCGCCGGCCTGCTGCAGGAAGCCGGGGTCCGCATCGGCGGCACCCAGCCACAGGACATCCAGGTGCATGATCCGCGCTTCTTCGCGCGGGTCATGGCGCACGGCTCGCTCGGCCTCGGCGAGAGCTACATGGACGGCTGGTGGGATGCCAACGTCCTGGACGACTTCCTCGTCCATCTGATGCAGGCGCACCTGGACGAACGGGTGCATGGCTGGCGCGAAGTGGCCGATGCGCTGAAGGCGCGCCTGTTCAACCTGCAGGCCGGGCAGGGCAGCTACGAGGTCGGCCGCCGCCATTACGACCTCGGCAATGACCTGTACCAGGCCATGCTCGGAACGCGCCTGGTCTACAGCTGCGGCTACTGGCGCACTGCCGATGATCTTGACGCCGCGCAGGAGGCCAAGCTCGACCTGGTCTGCCGCAAGCTGGGCCTGCGTCCGGGCCAGCGCGTGCTGGACATCGGCTGCGGTTGGGGCGAGGCACTGAAGTTCGCTGCCGAGCGCTACGGTGTCAGCGGCGTCGGCGTGACCATCTCCAGGGAGCAGGCCGAGTTCGCCCGTGAGTTGTGCGCCGGGCTGCCGATCGAGATTCGCCTGCAGGACTACCGCGAACTGGACGAGCCGTTCGATGCGATCTTCTCGATCGGCATGTTCGAGCACGTCGGTGACAAGAATTATTCCAGTTTCTTCGAGGTGGCCAGGCGCTGCCTGTCGCCACGCGGGTTGCTGTTGCTGCATACCATCGGCACCAACATCTCGCGGCATCGAACCGATCCATGGATCGCGCGCTACATCTTCCCGAACTCGATGCTGCCGTCGGCGGTGCAGATCAGCAAGGCATTCGAAGGACGCTTCGTGCTGGAGGACTGGCACAACTTCGGCACTGATTACGACCTGACCCTGCAGGCGTGGCGGCGCAACGTGGAAGCGGCCTGGCCGCGACTGGATGCGCGCTATGACGAGCACTTCCGGCGCATGTGGCGTTTCTACCTGGCCGGGTCGATGGCGACTTTCCGCTGCCGGCACGCGCAGCTGTGGCAGCTGGTGCTGTCGCCGGAAGGCGTGCCGGGCGGGTACATCGCGCCGCGATGACTGCCAGTAGATCCACGCCAGGCGTGTATGGACGATGCCGGGGTTCATGGCCCGGAAGGATCGTGCCGACCAACGATCGGCCCCCACCCGTAGATCCATGCCATGCGTGGATGGCGCATGAAAAAACCGCCCGGTCTCCCGGGCGGTTTTCGTTTCACGCTAGCGCACGGGCGATCAGTTGCCGGCGCCGGTCAGGCCACGCTTTTCCAGCAGCGGTTCGATCTGCGGCTCGTGGCCGGCGAAATCGCGGAACAGCTGCATCGCGTCGACACTGCCGCCCTTGGACAGCAGCGTGGCGCGGAAGTGGTCGCCGTTCTTGCGGCTGAGGCCGCCGTTGTCCTTGAACCACTTCTGGGTGTTGGCATCGAGCACTTCCGACCAGATGTAGGCGTAGTAGCCGGCCGAGTAGCCACCCATGATGTGGCTGAAGTACGGGGTCTTGTAGCGCGGCGGAACCGGCGCGTAGTAGATGCCGTCCTTCTCCAGCGCAGCGCGCTCGAAGGCCATCACGTCCTTGGCGGCCGGCACCTGGTCGGCGCCGATCTGGTGCCAGCGCTGGTCAAGCATTGCCGCACCCAGGTACTCGGTGGTGGCAAAGCCCTGGTTGAACTTGGCCGCAGCCAGCACCTTGTCCAGCAGTGCCTGCGGCATCGCCGAACCGTTCTGGTAGTGCTTGGCGTAGTTCTTCAGGATGGCCGGGTTGTCCGACCACATCTCGTTGACCTGCGAGGGGAACTCGACGAAGTCGCGCGGTACCGAGGTGCCCGAGAAGTACGGGTACTTCACGTTGGAGAACATGCCGTGCAGCGCGTGGCCGAACTCGTGGAAGGTGGTGTTCACCTCATCCCAGGTCAGCAGGGTCGGCTGGCCGGCCGGCGGCTTCGGGATGTTCAGGTGGTTGGCCACCACCGGCTTGAAACCGGTCAGCTTGGACTGCGAAACGTAGGAGTTCATCCACGCACCGCCACGCTTGGAGGCGCGCGCATACGGATCGAAGATGAAGATCGCCAGCTGGCTGCCGTCGGCGTCGAACACGTCGTAGACGGTGACGTCATCGTGGTAGACCGGCAGGTCGGTACGCTGCTTGAAGGTCAGGCCGAATTCCTGGCCGGCAGCATAGAACACGCCGTTCTCCAGCACGTTCTTCATTTCGAAGTACGGCTTCAGCTGCGACTCGTCGAAGTTGTACTTGGCCTGGCGCACCTTCTCGCTGTAGAAGGCCCAGTCCCACGGTTCGAGGGCGAAGGTCTTCTTGCCGGCGGCCTTCTGTTCCTGGTCGATCATCGCCTGCAGGTCGGCCGCTTCGCGCTTGGCGTTGGCCACGGCAGCCGGGGCCAGCTTGCCCAGCATCGCGTTGACCGCTTCGGGGGTCTTGGCGGTCTGGTTGGTCAGGTTGTAAGCGGCGAAGTTCGCAAAGCCCATCAGCTTGGCCTTGTCGGCACGCAGCTGCATGATGCGCGAGACCAGTGCGGTGTTGTCGAACTCGCCACCGCGGCTGCCACGGCTGACCGAGGCTTCGTAGATCTTCTGGCGCAGGGCGCGGTTGGCCAGGTTGGTCAGCGGCGGCTGGCCGGTGGTGTTGAGCAGGGTGATCACGTACTTGCCTTCCAGGCCACGGGCCTTGGCGGCTTCGGCGGCGGCAGCGATCTGCTCCTTGGACAGGCCGGCCAGCTCCTTGACGTCGTCGACGGTGATCGCCGAAGCGTTCACTTCCGACTGCACGTTCTGGCTGAACTTGGTGCCCAGGTTGGCCAGCTCGGCGTTCATCTCCTTCAGCGTGGCCTTGTCGGCCTCGGACAGCTTGGCGCCGGCGCGCACGTAGTTGTCGTAGTACTTCTCGACCAGGCGCACGCCTTCGGCGTCCAGGCCCAGCTGGCTGCGGGTGTCATACAGCGCCTGGATGCGGGCGAACAGGTTGCCGTTCAGTGCGATCGCATCGCTGTGCGCGGCGAACTTGGCCGAGTAGTCGGCCTGCAGCTTCTTGCGGGTGTCGTTGGTGTCGGCGCCGACCAGGCTGAAGAACACGGTGGTCGCGCGGTCGAGGATGTCACCGCTCTTTTCCAGGGCGATGATGGTGTTGTCGAAGGTCGGCTTGGCCTTGTTGTTGGCGATCGCCTCCACTTCCTTCAGCTGCTGCGCCATGCCGGCGTCGAAGGCCGGGGCGAAGTCGCTGTCCTTGATCCTGTCGAACTGCGGGAAGTGCAGCGGCAGCGGGCTATCGGCGAAGAACGGATTGGCCTGCTGGGCGGTGGTGCTGGCGGCCGCGGTGGCGGCGCCGGCTGAATAGGCGGGCAGGGCAAGGCCGAGGGTCATGGCCACGGCAAGGGCAAGGCGAGTGGTCAAGGTAATAGCTCCGGTAAGGCAAACAAGGGCCCGAGGGTAACCCGGGCGGCCGCACCCGCACTTGTGTCAAAAGGCATGTTGCCGGGGCCGCGCGCGGGTACCATGCAATCACCGCCACGGCCCGCCGTCATGACCACCACTTACGATTTCAGCTTCCGTGACCTCGATGGCCAGCCGCAGGCGCTGGCGCAGTTCCAGGGCCGTCCGCTGCTGCTGGTCAACGTCGCCAGCCGTTGCGGTTTCACCCCGCAGTACACCGGGCTGGAGCAGCTGTGGCAGGACTACCGCGAGCGCGGCCTGGTGGTGATCGGCTTTCCGTGCAACCAGTTCGGCGCGCAGGAGCCGGGTGATGCCGCGCAGATCCGCCAGTTCTGTTCGCTGGACTATCCGGTCAGCTTCCCCTTGTCGGAGAAGATCGAGGTCAACGGCAGCGGCGCCGATCCCCTGTGGGCATGGCTGTCACGCGAGAAGCGCGGCCTGCTGGGCATTGCCCGCATCAAATGGAACTTCAGCAAGTTCCTGGTCGATCGCAAGGGAAGGGTGGTGTCGCGGCATGCTCCGACCACCACGCCGGAGCAGCTGCGCAGCGCAATCGAAGCGGTGCTGTGAAGGGTGGTAGTGGCGGCCGCTGGCCGGCAATCCCCTAGCG
>NZ_JASJSU010000010.1:0-37109 GCF_030237045.1 Stenotrophomonas maltophilia group sp. Smal17 | reverse complement strand
GCCGGCCACTACCGTTGCGGCCTTATTTTTCGACGAAGGCGCGTTCGAACACGTAATGGCCCGGTTGGCCGATACGCGGCGAGACCTGGAAGCCACGGGCGTCCAGCACGCTGCGCAGGTCGGCCAGCATCTGCGGGCTGCCGCAGATCATCGCGCGGTCGTTCTCCGGGCTCAGTTCCGGCAGGCCGAGGGTGCGCTGCATCTCGCCGCTTTCCATCAGCGAGGTCAGGCGGCCCTGGTTGGCGAACGGCTCGCGGGTGACGGCCGGGTAGTACAGCAGCTTGTCGCCGATCATCTCGCCCAGGAACTCGTGCTCACGCAGTTCCTTCTCGAAATAATCGCGGTAGGCCAGATCCTTTTCGTAGCGCACGCCATGGCACAGGATCACCTTCTCGAAGCGCTCGTAGGTCTCCGGGTCCTTGATCACCGACAGCCACGGTGCCATGCCGGTGCCGGTGCCCAGCAGGTACAGGTTCTTGCCGGGGTGCAGGTCGCTGATCAGCAGGGTGCCGGTAGGCTTCTTGCCGACCAGCACCTTGTCGCCCGGCTTGATGTGCTGCAGGCGCGAGGTCAGCGGGCCGTCCTGCACCTTGATGCTGAAGAACTCCAGGTGCTCTTCCCAGTTGGCGCTGGCGATGGAGTACGCGCGCAGCAGCGGCCGCGCCTCGGTTTCCAGGCCGATCATCACGAACTGGCCGTTCTCGAAGCGAAAACCGCTGTCGCGGGTGAGGGTGAAGCTGAAGTAGGCATCGGTCCAGTGACGGACCTCAAGCACCGTTTCGGCGCCAAAAGCGGAGGACATGGGCGTATCTATCGGAAGTCGTCGGGGGTGATTCTATCTCAAATGAGACAGGTTCTCATTAGGCGGAACGAGAGGCGTTCTCAGCGGTAGCCGGCCGCCTGCAGCTCGAACAGCTCGGCATAGCGGCCGCCCTGTGCCATCAGCTGCTCATGGGTGCCGCTGGCCTCGATCCGGCCGTCGGCCAGCACCAGGATGCGATCGGCCATGCGCACCGAAGAGAACCGGTGGGAAATCAGTACGGCAGTGCGATTATCCGCCAATTCCCTGAACCGCTGGAACACTTCGAACTCGCTGCGTGCGTCCAGCGCTGCCGTTGGCTCATCCAGGATCATCACCTGCGCATTGCGCATCCACGCACGGGCAATGGCGATCTTCTGCCACTGGCCACCGGACAGGTCCACGCCCTGCTTGAAGCGGCGCCCGATCAGCTGGTCGTAGCCGCCGGGCAGGTCGTCGATCACTTCCTCGGCCATGCCGCGGCGCGCGGCGTCGGCGATGCGTGCCCGATCGTCCATGGCCTCGACCTGGCCGACGCCGATGTTCTCGCCGGCGCTGAGGTTGTAGCGCACGAAGTCCTGGAAGATCACCCCGAGATTGGCGCGCAGGTCGTCCAGGTCGTAGTCGCGCAGGTCGCGGCCATCGAGCAGGATGCGGCCCTCGTCCGGTTCGTACAGCCGCGCCAGCAGCTTGACCAGGGTGGTCTTGCCGGCGCCGTTCTCGCCGACCAGGGCCAGTACCTCGCCAGCCTGCAGCTGGAAATCCAGGTGGCGTACCGCCCATTGCTCGGCATCCGGGTAGCGGAAGCCGACGTTCTCGAACACGAACCCCTGGCGGATCGGCTGCGGCACGCGCACTGCGCCTTCGCGCGAGTGGATCTCCGGCTGGATCTGGAAGAACGAGAACAGGTCATCCAGGTACAGCGCCTGGCTGGCTACCTGCGAGAACCCGATCAGCAGGCCTTCCAGCAGCTGGCGCAGGCGCAGGAAGCTGCCGGCGAGGAAGGTCAGGTCGCCGATCGAGAAATCGCCACGGACCGTGCGCCAGGCGATGTAGGCGTAGGCGGTGTAGTAGCCCAGCGTGCCCAACGCGGCCAGCAGCGTGCCCCAGAACGCGCGGCGCCGGGCCAGCGCCCGGTTGGCCTGGAACAGCGCCACCGACAGGCGCCGATAGCGTTCCACCAGGAAGCGGTGCAGGTTGTAGATCTTCACTTCCTTGGCCGTTTCCACACTGGCCCCAAGCTGGCGCAGGTAGTCGAGCTGGCGGCGCTCGGGCGTCCATTGGAAGTTCAAGCTGTAGCCGGCCGCGTTGAAGTGCGATTCGCCGATGAAGGCCGGCACCAGCGCCAGCGCCAGCAGCAGGATCAGCCACGGCGCGTAGACCAACAGGCCGATGGCCAGGCTGGCCACGGTGATCGCATCCTGCACCTGGCCGAACAGCTGGCTCATCAGATTCATCCGGCCCATGGTCTGGCGCCGCGCGCGGTCCAGCTTGTCCTGCAGATCCGGGTCCTCGAAGTCCTCCAGGTCCAGGGTCGCGGCGTGTTCCATCAGCCGGATGCTGGTGACGTTGGCGAACAGTTCCGACAGCAGGGCATCGGCATAGCTGACCAGGCGGCCGAGCAGGTCCGAGGCGATGGCCAGGCCGAATTCCAGTGCCAGCAGGCCCAGCAGTGGGTTGAGCATGCCGCTGGCCAGCGCCTCGCCCAGCGGTGGGAAGCCGGCATCGTGCTGGCTCAGGTGCAGGGCGCTGTCGATGATCAGCTTGCCGACATACAGCATCGCCACCGGCAGCAGTGCACGGATCAGGCGCAGGCCGAGGCTGGCCAGCGTGAGCGCGGGGCTGGTCTGCCAGACCATGCGTAGGAACGGTGGCAGGTTGCGCATCGCCTTGAAGCGCTGTCGCAGGCTGGGTTTCTTCGCGGCGGCGGCGCCAGCGGTGGGGGTGGCAGGCATGCGCGTATTGTGCGCGCCTGATGCGTGCAGAGGGGGTCAGTGCAGCCGTGTGGCCGCGCCGGGGTCAGAACCCTTTGCGTCGCAAAGGGCTCTGACCCTCCCGCATCCACGCATGATGTGGATTTACCGTGTCGACCAAGGTCGACACCTACCAACAGCAGCAGGAAATCTGTCGAAGGCGGGGTGGGTCAGGTCGCAGGGGCGTGAGCCGCATGGATGCGGCGACCGAGCTTACATGGACGTACTTGCAGCGGCCCCTGTGGCCTGATCCACCCCGCCATTCCTCGGGAAACCAGCTTTTGACGCTGCTCTGGCTGTTGCCTCTGCCGGTGCCGGGCGCAGCCCGGCCAGCAGAACTCCCTGTTACGGCAGCGGCGGCAGCAGACCCGCGCCCAGCCGGTTCCAGGCATTGATCACCGCGATCCCCATGCTCAGGTCGCTGATTCCTTTCTCATCGAAGTGCGGCGCCAGTGCGTCGAACGCCGCCTGCGATGGTGCCCCATCGGTCAGCCGGGTCAGCGCCTCGGCCCAGCCCAGCGCGGCACGCTCGCGGGCATCGAAGAAGCGGCTTTCGTGCCATGCCGGCAGGGTGTCCAGCTTGCGCGGGTCGATGCCGCCCTTGCGCAGCGCGGTGCCGTGCATGTCCATGCAGTAGCCGCAGCCGTTGAGCTGCGACACGCGCAGGAACAGCAGTTCCATCAGGGTCGGATCGATCGAGCTGTCATGCACCGCCTTGCTGGTGGCCAGCAGGCCCTTGAAGGCCTCGGCGGCCAGGCGGGTGTAGGGAACGCGGGGAGAGGCATGGTCGGACATCGTGGGCTCCACGGCGGCCACGATGGCCGCCTTTCACTACCAGGACGCCGCGGCGTCCCCGTGCGTGACAACCCGTGGCAGCTTTTCCGGATTCAGCACGCTGTACACCTGGGCGATGCGGCCGTCGACCACTTCGATGGTGGTGACCGAATGCAGGCGGTCACCGATGAAGCGCAGGATCGCCGGTTCGCCGTTGACGTAGCCCAGCCGTGCCGGATGTGCCGCGCCGCGGCGGGCGATGGCCCAGAACAGGCGGCCGATGCGTTCGGCGCCCAGCAGCGGGCGCACCGCTGCGGTGACCACGCCGCCGCCGTCGGAAACCAGCAGTGCGTTGGCGTGCAGCAGGGCCTGGATCGCCTCGCTGTCGCCGCGCTGGGAGGCGTCCATGAAGCGCGCCAGCAGCTGCCGGTGCTGGCTGGGGTCGGCATTGAAGCGCGGTCGCCCGGCCTGCAGGCGTTGCCGCGCGCGGTGCACCAGCTGCCGGCAGTTGGCCTCGCTGTGGCCGATCAGGTCGGCGATCTCGCGGTAATCGTGATCAAAGGCCTCCTTCAGCAGGAACGCAGCGCGCTCTTCGGGGCCGAGCTGCTCAAGCAGGGTCAGGAAGGCCACCGAAACATCATCGGCAAACGCATGCAGCTGGGCCGGGCCAGGCGCCGGGTCCGGCTCCAGCGTGACCGCCAGCGGTTCAGCCAGCCACGGCCCGACGTAGTGCACGCGCTCGCGCTTGGCCGCGCGCAGCCGGTCCAGGCCGAGCCGGGTGGTGGCGGTGACCAGCCAGGCCTCGGCGTCGCGGACGCTGGCCGGGTCGGCGCCCGACCAGCGCAGCCAGGCGTCCTGGACCACATCCTCGGCGTCGGCGCGGCTGCCGAGCAGGCGGTAGGCCAGGGCCATCAGGCGCGGACGGTGGGTCTGGAAGGCGGTTTCGGCGTTCATATGGGCAAGGACGCCGCGGCGGGCAGGGACGTGACACGAATGTACAACGGCACCCCCGGTGGCAGAGGGGGTAAAATGGGCGGATTACCCCCGCCAGCCTCCAGCAAGCGAGCAAGTCGTGACATCGATCAAGCAGGAAGACCTCATCCAGTCCATCGCCGACGCGCTGCAGTACATCTCGTACTACCACCCGGTCGACTACATCAAGAACCTTGCCGCCGCCTACGAGCGCGAGGAGTCGCCGGCCGCGAAGGAGGCGATGGCCCAGATCCTGATCAATTCGCGGATGTGCGCCGAAGGCCACCGTCCGATCTGCCAGGACACCGGTATCGTCACCGTGTTCCTGGAAATCGGCATGGACGTGCGCTGGGACGACGCCACCATGGGCGTGGAAGACATGGCCAATGAAGGCGTGCGCCGCGCCTACATGCACCCGGACAACAAGCTGCGCGCCTCGGTGCTGGCTGATCCGGCCGGCAAGCGCATCAACACCAAGGACAACACCCCGGGCGTGGTCAACGTCAAGGTGGTGCCGGGCAACACGGTCGACGTGATCGTCGCCGCCAAGGGCGGTGGTTCGGAAGCCAAGACCAAGTTCGCCATGCTCAACCCGTCCGATTCCATCGTCGACTGGGTGCTGAAGACCGTGCCGACCATGGGCGCCGGCTGGTGCCCGCCGGGCATGCTCGGCATCGGCATCGGCGGTACCGCTGAAAAGGCGATGCTGCTGGCCAAGGAAGCGTTGATGGAACCGATCGACATCACCGAGCTGCAGGCCCGGGGTGCGTCCAACCGCATCGAAGAGCTGCGCCTGGAGCTGTACGAGAAGGTCAACGCGCTGGGCATCGGCGCACAGGGCCTGGGCGGCCTGACCACCGTGCTCGACATCAAGATCAACGATTACCCGACCCACGCGGCCAACCTGCCGGTGGCGATGATCCCGAACTGCGCGGCCACCCGCCATGCGCACTTCACCCTGGACGGCAGCGGCCCGGTGATGCTGGACCCGCCGTCGCTGGAAGACTGGCCGAAGCTGACCTATGACGCGTCCAAGGGCACCCGCGTGGACCTGGACACGATCACGCCGGAAGACGTGGCCAGCTGGAAGCCGGGCCAGACCCTGCTGCTCAACGGCAAGCTGCTGACCGGCCGCGACGCCGCGCACAAGCGCATGGTCGACATGCTCAACAAGGGCGAGCAGCTGCCGGTCGACCTGAAGGGCCGCTTCATCTACTACGTCGGTCCGGTCGATCCGGTGCGCGACGAAGTGGTGGGCCCGGCCGGCCCGACCACCGCCACCCGCATGGACAAGTTCACCCGCCAGGTGCTGGAACAGACCGGCCTGCTGGGCATGGTCGGCAAGGCCGAGCGCGGCCCGGCGGCGATCGAAGCGATCCGTGACAACAAGTCGGCCTACCTGATGGCCGTCGGTGGTTCGGCCTACCTGGTGTCCAAGGCGATCAAGGCGGCCAAGGTGGTCGGCTTCGCCGACCTGGGCATGGAAGCGATCTACGAGTTCACCGTGCAGGACATGCCGGTGACCGTTGCCGTCGATTCCACCGGCGAGTCGGTGCACAAGACCGGCCCGCGCGAGTGGCAGGCCCGCATCGGCAAGATTCCGGTGGTGGTGGAGTAAGCCTTCCGTTCCAGTCCGGACAACGGCGCCCTTGTGGCGCCGTTGTTGCATACAGCCTGCCCGTGGATGGCCTGCTCTGTTAACGTGCTGTCTGATGCATTGGAAGGGAGTCCATCGTGCTGCAGTGTTCGCGTGTTTTCGTCTTGCTGATCGCTGCGCTGGCGTGCAGTGCCTGTGGTCCGCGTTACTTCGTCGAGCCGCCAACCCATGAAGCTGGGAGGATCTGCGCGTCGGTCTGCGAGAGCCAGAAGGCAACGTGCGACTTCCACAACCGCGCCCGTGCCGAGTCGGACCAGCGGAGCTGCGAAAGCGAGAAGAGCCGGGTCATCAGCCGTTGCAGTGGTATCGCCGACGACAAGCAGCGGCACAACTGCGAAGGGGGCAACGGTGCCGGCAACTACTGCGGTTCCCCGGCACTTCCTTCATGCAATGCTCCGTACGCCCAGTGCCTGCTCTCCTGTGGCGGCACCGTGAATGAAGTCCGCACCGACACCGGTGTTCCCGTGTACTGAGCGGGGCGCGCATCGATGCCTGCACGAGCAACCGTGGTCTGCCAGGGTCGGCCTGCCCCTGCACTGGATGTGCCCATGCGCCTGCATCGATCCGTAGCGGCTGTGTTCCTGCTGGTCCTGGCCGGCTGCAGCACAGCGCCATCCTATGAAGGTGCGGATTTCTCCGCCTCCGCGCAGTGCCGCATGCAGTGCCAGGCCAGCTATCGCAGTTGCATGGCGCAGGACAGGACCGGCAACAGTGCGTTCAGCTGCGAACAGCAGGTGGTACCCGCGCCGGACAAGCGCTGCAAGGACGTCGCCAACCCTGAACTGCGCCGTGCCTGCGAGCTGAAGGCGCACGACTGTACGATGCGCGCGCCGATGATGTCCTGTGGTGAACAGCGGGATACCTGCATGAGCAGCTGCGGCTGAGCAACGGCCCGCGCAGGGGCGCATAATCGGCCGATCCAACCGCACAGGATCCGCCGCATGGGCACCACGCTGTATGGTTCGACCAGTACCGCCGCGCTGGTCGTGCACTGGCTGTTGATCGAGCTGGGCATCGAGCACGAGCTGGTGCTGCTGGATTTTGACGCGCGCGAGCACAAGGCGGCGGACTACCTGGCGCTGAATCCGGCCGGTGTGGTGCCGACGCTGATGATCGATGGCCTGGTACTGACCGAGGCGGCGGCGATCGCGCTGTACCTGGCCGACCGCCATCCGGACGCCGGCCTGCTGCCGGCGGTGGGTACGCCCCAGCGCGGCGACGCCTATCGCTGGATGTTCTGGTGCGCCAATACGCTGCAGCCGGCCTATCGGGCCTGGTTCTATCCGCACGAAGTGGCCGGCGAGGCCCATGTGCAGGCCAGCCGCGAGATGGCACGGCTGCGCCTGGAAGCGGCCTGGCAGCAGGTGGCCACGCACCTGCAGGGGCACGGTCCCTATCTGTTGGGGGCAACGCCGTGCGTGGTCGACTACATGCTGGTGATGCTGATGCGCTGGTCGCGCAACATGCCCACGCCCAGTGACACCTGGCCGACGCTCAAGTCGCACGCCACCTCGATGAAGGCGCGTCCGGCGTTCGCCGAAGTCTATCGCCGCGAAGGCATCACCGACTGGCTGTAACCGAAAAAGGGGACGGAGGGAATTAAGTCGCTTGTGCACAAACGACTTAATTCCCTCCGTCCCCTTTTTCAGGTTACAGGATCTGCAGCACCGTTTCCGGTGGGCGGCACAGCCGCGTGCCCTTGGGCGTGCGCACCACCGGCCGGTTGATCAACCGCGGGTGCTCGGCCATTGCAGCCAACAAGGTGGCATCGTCGGCTTGTTCCAGTCCGAGTTCGGTGAACTGCGCTTCCTTGCTGCGCACCAGTTCACGCGCGCTCAATCCGGAATCGGCCAGCACCTCGCGCAGCGCGGCCACATCGGGCGGATTGCCCAGGTACTCGACCACCACCGGGTCGAAGCCGGCATCGCGGATCAGCTTCAATGCGCCGCGTGAATTACTGCAGGCCGGGTTGTGCCAGATCGTCACGTCCATCAGAACCACTCCAGCAGCGACACGCCCACGCCGACATAGGTGGCCTTGTGGTTGTAGTCGATCAGGCTTTCGCCGTAGCCATCGAAGATCTGCACATGACCGCGCAGCAGGTTGCTGATCGGGAAGCCGTAATCCAGCTGCAACGCGCCATGCGAGCGGCTGCCGGTGCGCAGCGAATGGCGCGCCATCAGCGCGACCTCGTGGCCGTTGCGGTTCCAGATCAGGGTCGCGTCGCCGCGGCCCATGTAGTCCTCGATGTCCGGGTTGTTGTCGTCGCTGCGGGTCTCCGGAATGCGGTACCACGGGCGCAGCACCAGTGCCCAGTTCTCGCGGTCCAGGCCGATGTTGAGCATCACCCGGTTCCAGCTGCGTGACAGCGGATCGGCGCGGCCGTTGGACTGGTGGTTCAGCGCGATGCCGGTCATGCGCCCGCGCCAGCCACCGATCGAATAGCCGTTGCGGAACACCATCATCACTTCGGGTTCGTAGTTGGTTTCGCGGAACGGGCGCGAATCCTCGCCGTTGTAGGCCTGCCAGCGCGAGCTCTGGGTATAGCCGGCCCAGATGTCGCCGTTGTCGCCGAACAGGTTCTCGGCGACCTTGGTCTTGAAGCTGATCTGGAACTTCAGTTCGGCACTGTCCAGCACCTGCGGCGTGGTGACCGTGTTGGCCGGGTTCGGCGAATGCGGCGTGGTGTTGCGGTCGCTGGTCCAGAACGCGGGCAGCAGGTACACCGGCTTGTAGGCCCGCAGCTGGAACGGGCCGAGCTTGGAGTCTTCGGCCAGCTCCCAGCGGCTGTCCAGCAGCGAGCCGCGGCCGGCGTTGGCCAGCGCACTGTCCGCTGCCGCCGGGCGGAAGAGGTCGCTCACGCGTTCGCGCAGTTTCTCCTCGCCCTGGCTCACCCGCGCGGTCTGCCGCTCTTCGCGGCGCGCCTGCGCGGCGGCCTCTGCGGCAGCATCGGCAGCCGCGGTGGCCTGCGGGGTATGCGCGAACAGGCGGTCATAGCAGGCCAAGCGGGCCGCATCGGTGGTGATGGCCGCGCAGGCAGCGGGCGAGGTGTCGGTGCTGGGCACGAACTCCTGCGCCGCCAGCGGTGCACTGGCCAGGGCCAGCGCCAGCGGCGCAAGGCGGGGAAGCAGCGGGGGGAGGGTCATTCCAACAGGCCCTTCGGTGAATACGGGGATCGCACAGTGTGGCGGCTGCACCGGATCGCGGCCAGCCCCAACGATTTATGCACGGCCACCGCGTGCGCAGGGCGTGAAGGCAGCGCCGTCACAGGAACCAGGCGAAGGCGAACAGGCCCAGCATGGCGATCACCACCGCCAGCTTCAGCGCCAGGCCGAGCAGGATGCCGAGCCAGGTGGCGAGGCCGACCCTGGTCGAGCGTCCCAGCTCGCGGGTGTGCCAGTACTCGCCAAGCAGGGCACCGACCAGCGGCCCGGCGAACAGGCCGATGGGCATGAAGAACAGGCCGACGATGCTGCCGACGAAAGTGCCCCAGAGCGCCTTTCGGCTGGCCCCGACCCGCTGCGCACCGACCACGGTGGCCAGCACGTCCACCAGCAGCGAGAGCAGGGTCAGCACGCCCAGTACGACCAGGGTCGGCCAGCCGACATGGACGAAGCCATCAGCCCAGGCCGCCAGCAGCAGTCCGATGAACACCAGCGGGATGCCGGGAAGGGCTGGAAGGATGATTCCGGCGATGCCGACAAGGACAAAAATGACCGCTAGCAGATATAAGATGAATGAGAGTCCCATGCTGTCCCGTATGGTGGTCGATTTGGGGTTGACAGTGAAAGATTTTGCCAGTTGCTTTTTCGTTTTGGGCGGGTTAAGTTGCAGTCGCTGAGCTTGGAAAGGTCACCGTGGATCGTGGCCTGATGAAGCAAGATCTTCCCGATCCGCTGCATCGATGCACCTCGCTTCCCCCTTGCTTGTCAGCCGCCCAACAGGCGTTTCCAACAACAAGAGAGAGTCACCAGGGAGTTAGTGAGATGTCTGATCGCGAGACCGGTACCGTCAAGTGGTTCAACGATGCAAAGGGCTTCGGCTTCATCAGCCGTGAAAACGGCGAAGACGTGTTCGTGCACTTCCGCGCCATCCAGACCCAGGGCTTCAAGAGCCTGAAGGAAGGCCAGAAGGTCACCTTCACCGTCGTGCAGGGCCAGAAGGGCCTGCAGGCCGACGCCGTGCAGCCGACCTGATCGCGCTGTACAACGTCACATGAAAAAGGCCCGCGCAAGCGGGCCTTTTTCCTTGCCATCGGCCCGGGGCAGGTCAGCGCAGGATGACCTTGCCGTTGACCACGCGCACGTAGGTGTTCTCGCGGATGCCGCCGAGGTCACGCTGGTTGACCACGATGGTGCGGCCATCGTCCATGCGCACGCTGATGTCGTAGGTGTCGCTGGTGACGTTCTTCTGGATCTGGTTGCCGGCCAGCGCGCCACCCACTGCGCCCGCTGCAGCCGCGATGTTCTTGTTGCCGCGGCTGCCACCGGTGTGGTCGGAGATTTCGTGGCCGGCCACGGCACCGACGATGCCGCCGAGGATCGCGCCGGTGGCGCTGGGCGCGGTGCGGCCGGACTGCACGGTGTTGATGCGGGTGACGATGCCGCAGTCGGCGCAGCGGCCCTGGTTGTAGCCGCCGTTGTTGCCATAGCCGCCATTGTTGTAGCCATTGTTGTAACCACCACCGCCGTAGCCGGGCGAGGTGGCACAGCCAGCCAGGGCGAGGGTAGCGATGGCGCTTGCGGCGATGAGCTGGATCTTCATGGGGCGTCTCCTGGCCGTGAAGGCGGGTGCGTTGGGTGGTGCTGCGTCATGCAGCAGGGTGGACGAATCGTCCCCTTTCGAACGTGAACAAGGCGCCAACCGCGCGTGCATTGCCCGGCTGCAGGATGAATGCGCTCAGCGGAAGTCCTGGTGGCAGGCGCGGCAGTCGGCCTGCAGCGTATCCACCACCTGGGCCAGGGCCGTGCAGTCGCTGGGGGGCGCAGCCAGCGCAGCGTTGAGGTTGCCGCGCAGCCGGCTGGCGTGCTGCTGGAACTGCGCACTGTCCTTCAGCCCAGGAAAAGCCAGGTCCAGGTCGTTGGACAGCAGGCGAATGGCCTGCAGCCGCGGCACGCTGTCGGCCAGGCTGCAGCGGTTCTGCTGCTGGGCCTGCTGCAGCAGCTGCGATTGCCGCTGCATCACCTGCATGAGGCTGTCCGGGAACGGGTCGCGGCGGGCCTGCAGGGCGCGTCCGACCATCACCGTTGCGATCAGGCCGATCAGCAGGCCCAGGCACAGTACGAACAGGTAGCGATGGGCGGTGCTCAGGCGACGGGGCGGGCTGGCGTTCATGGCGGGCTCTCCGGGCGTGCAACGGTGGGTTCGATGCCGGCGCGCTGCAGGCGCCGGCACCTGCACGTTAAAATAGCCCGATGAACGAACAGGTCAAACAACGCTTCGCCGGCATCGAACGGCTGTATGGCGTGGGTGCGCTCGAGCGCCTGCAGGGCAGCCGCGTGGCGGTGGTGGGCATGGGCGGTGTCGGCTCATGGGTGGTGGAGGCGCTGGCCCGTTCGGCGGTCGGCCACCTGACCCTGATCGACGCCGATGACATCTGCGTGTCCAACACCAACCGGCAGCTGCCGGCGATGGAAGGCAACTATGGCCGCAACAAGGCCGAGGCGATGGCCGAGCGCTGCCGCGCGATCAATCCGGACATCGAAGCCGATGCCGTGCAGGCCTTCCTGACCGTCTCCAACATGGCCGAACTGCTGGATCGCGGTTTCGATCTGGTGATCGACGCCTGCGACAGCTTCCGGGTCAAGGTCGAAACCATCGCCTGGTGCCGCCGCCGCAAGCTGCCGCTGCTGACGGTGGGCGCTGCCGGCGGCCGCACCGATCCGACCCTGGTGCGCATCCGTGATGTTTCGCGCACCGAGCACGATGCGATGCTGGCGCTGATCCGCAAGAAGCTGCGCAGCGAATTCAATTTCCCGAAGAATGCAAAGCGCTACTTCGGCGTGCCGGCGGTGTATTCATTGGAAAACGTGAAGTACCCGCAGGCCGATGGCAGCGTGTGCGGCATCCGCCCGAACCTGGGCGCCGATGCGGCACTGAAGCTGGACTGCGGCGCAGGCCTGGGCGCCGCGACGCACATCACCGGCGCGTTCGCCTTCGCCGCGGTCGGCAAGGCGCTGGAAATGCTGCTGGAACCGAAGAAGGTGAAGGCCGAAGTGGTCGAGGCCCATGCCGACGCGTGACGGTAGTGCCGGCAGCGCGAACAACCGCTGCGCATTTCCGGTGGTGGCCTGTGCCACCGCATCCAGTTCCATTCCACGCAACGCCGCCACATGGCGGGCGATGACGGCCAGCCGTGCCGGTTCGTTGCGCTGGCCGCGGATGCCGGCATCAGGCTGGTCCGGCGCATCGGTCTCCAGCAGCAGCTGCTCCAGCGGCATCTGACGGACCAGTCGCTGCAGGCGCTGCGCGCGATCGTAGGTCAGCGGGCCGCCCAGGCCCAGCAGGAAACCCTGCCTGTGCAGCTGCGCGGCCTGTTCCGGGCTGCCGGAAAAGCTGTGCACCACGCCGCGCAGGCCACCGATGCGGCGGATCGCGGCAATCACCGCGTCCACCGCGCGCCGCGCATGCACGATCACCGGAAGATCGAACTCGCGGGCCAGCTCCAGCTGGCCAATGAAATAGGCCTGCTGCGCCTCGGCATCCAGCCCCTCAACGAAGAAATCCAGGCCGCATTCGCCGATCGCGCAGGGGCGTTCGCGTTCGATCCACTCGCGCAGCAGCGGCAGGTGCCCGGGCTGGTGCTCGGCCAGGAACATCGGGTGCAGGCCGTAGGCCGGGTACAGCCCCGGCGCCTGCCGGCAGACCTCGCGCAGCGTTGGCCAGCTGGCGGCGGTCACCGCGGGCACGACCTGCTGGCGCACGCCCGCGGCCTGCGCACGATCGATCACCGCAGCGCGGTCATCGTCGAAGGCGCTGGCGTCCAGATGGCAGTGGCTGTCGACCAGCAGACTCAACGCTGTTCCAGCGGCGGCGGCGGGGTGGCGTTGCGGCTTTTCCAGTTGGCCAGCAGCAGCGTGCCGAAGCCCAGTACCAGCTCGTCGACGAACGGGATCGGGTCGGGAATGAACAAGGTCAGCACGAACAGGCCGGCCGTGAGCTTGAACAGGGTGGGGTAGCGCAGCCGGCGCGCCCATTGCAGTACCGGCAGCAGCATCGCGTTGGCCATGGCGGGAATCCTCGTGGGTAACATGCAAACGCTACCACGGGCCCAGCATTTCCCGATGCTGAATGGGTTACAGCAATGAGCAGGAAATGTGGAGATTCCGTTCAGGCAGCCCATGCTGCAATCTGGCCCGAGAACGTTGCGGATGGTCCGCAAGGAGCAGGTCATGAAAAGCACAACTACAACTGTCCTGGTCGCAGCGGGCGCGCTGCTGGTCGGTGGCATCGCCACCGCCGCCTTCATGAAGAGTGGCGACACGTCGCCCGATTCCATCAGCGCCGGAACCCCCAATGCCGAATCGCGCCTGGCCGATGGCAATGCCATTGACGACGGTGCGCGTGGTGACACGCTAGACCCGTCGGCGCCGCGCGGCCTGGAGTACGCCGACGTGCTGAAGGTCGACCCGATCACCGAGAAGCAGAAGGCCTATGCCACCGTGATCGGTACCGATCCGGTGCGCGAGACCTCCACCACCCAGACCCCGCACGAAGTCTGCCAGGACGTGACCGTGCAGGAGCGCCTGCCGGAGCGTGACGGCAACGTCGGCGGTACCGTGGTCGGCGCGGTGGTTGGTGGCCTGCTCGGCAACCAGGTCGGCGGCGGCAACGGCAAGAAGGCCGCAACCGCGGCCGGCGCGGTGGCCGGTGGCTTCATCGGCAACCAGATCGACAAGCGCCACGTGGGTGGCCGCGTGGTCAACCGCACCGAGCGCCAGTGCCACACCGAGACTGCCACCTCCGAGTCGAGCCGCGTTACCGGTTACAACGTGACCTACCGCAACGAGGACGGCACCACCGGTACCATGCGCATGGCCAGCAAGCCGGGTAACCGCATTGCCATGGGCAACACCGATGTGGTCAAGGGCTACAACGTGACCTATCGCTATGACGGTGCCGAGAAGACCGTGCGCATGGACAACAAGCCGGCCAGCGATCGCCTGCCGGTGGTCGATGGCCAGCTGGTCACGCAGACCGCAGCCGCGGGTGCCACTGCCGCAGCCACGCGCCAGTAAGCCCAGGCGCAACATGCAGTAGCCAACGGGCCGGCGCATGCCGGCCCGTTTCGTTTTTCGGGCCGGAATTCATCCCGTCGGGTCAGGGATCGACCATCATGGTCGCCCTTCCCACGACATGGAGTCGGCATGAGCATCTTCGACCTGCGCCTGGAAACCGAGCGGCTGGTCCTGCGCCCCCTGCTGCGCGAGGACTACGAAGCCTACCTGGCGTTCTGCGCCGACGAGGAAACCATGCGCACCCTGGGCGGCGTGCAGCCGCCTTCTGTGGCCTGGCGCGGCTTCTGCAGCCTGGCCGGCGCCTGGCAGCTGTTCGGCTTCTCGATGTTCAGCGTGATCGAGAAATCGAGCGGCGAATGGATCGGGCGGATGGGGCCCTGGCAACCGCAGGACTGGCCCGGTACCGAAGTTGGCTGGGGCATCCGTCATGCCAGCTGGGGCCGGGGCTATGCGCCGGAAGCGGCAGTTGCGGCGATCGACTGGGCCTTCGATACGCTGGGCTGGGATGAGGTGATCCACACCATTGCCGAGAACAACGACAACTCGCGGGCGGTCGCGCGCAAGCTCGGCAGCACGCTGCTGCGCATGGGGGAGCTGCCGCCGCCGTACAACGACAAGCCGATGCAGATCTGGGGCCAGTCACGCGAGCAGTGGAGGAAGCGCGCGCGCTGAGCGTTGCCTGGTAGTGCCGGCCGCTGGCCGGCAATCGCTTGGATCAAGCTGCATCGAGGATGCCGGCCAGCGGCCGGCACTACCGTCTGCATCGAGGTTGCCGGCCCGCGGCCGGCGCTACCGTGTGGGCATGCTGCACCCGCGCTTGGCAATCACCGGCGCGCTTGCCAGACTGCACGCAGCCGGCCGCCGGCCGGATCCGATGGAGCAGGCGATGGTGGAAGAGCGCGTCCCGTTGACGGTGCATGGCATGTCGGTCTCGGGCAATTGCCACAAGGTACGCCTGCTGCTGGAGCAGCTCGGCAGCCGCTACCGCTGGGTGGAAGTGGACAGTGCCCATGGCCAGACCCACACCCCGGAATTCCTTGCGCTGAACCCGAATGCCAAGGTGCCGCTGATCGTCCGTGACGACGGCCGCGTGCTGACCGAGTCCAACGCGATCCTGTTCTGGCTGGCCGAAGGCACGCCGTACCTGCCCAGTGACGGCTGGGAGCGCGCGCAGGCGTTGAGCTGGATGTTCTTCGAGCAGTACACGCATGAGCCGTGCGTGGCCGTGGCGCGCTTCATCCGTGGCTGGACGGCCGCCGATTCGCCGCGCCGCGCCGAACTGCCGAGGCTGCACGAGCGTGCCGCCACCGCGCTGGCGGTGATGGAGCAGCACCTGCGCCAGGCGCCGTGGTTCACCGGCAGCGAGTACGGCATCGCCGACATCGCGCTGTTCGCCTACACCGACGTGGCCGACGAGGGCGGCATCGGCCTGGCGCCGTTCCCCGAGGTGCGCGCCTGGCTGCAGCGCGTGCGAGGGCAGCCGCGTTTCCTGCCGATGCCGGCGGTGACTGCCGAGGTGCGCGCACGCTTCGACGCCGCGTGAGTTCCACAGGGTAGCGCCGGGCCACGCCCGGCGGAACGCAACAACGACACGGAGGGTGTTCGATGTTTGCTGTGGTTCCAGATCCGATTCCCGCGCGCATGCGCGTGCTCAACCGCGCCGACGTGTGCGACGCCAATTTCCTCGATGCGGTACGTGGCTGGCGCGGTATGCCACGCCAGCGCCCGGCACCGGATGCACCGATCCTCCCTGGCAGCACGCTCACCGCTGCGGCCTTTGCCGAACTGTTCGATTCGCAGCTGGCCAGCCGCCAGCTGGACCTGAT
Organism: Stenotrophomonas maltophilia group sp. Smal17; assembly: GCF_030237045.1. Taxonomy (NCBI): domain Bacteria; kingdom Pseudomonadati; phylum Pseudomonadota; class Gammaproteobacteria; order Lysobacterales; family Lysobacteraceae; genus Stenotrophomonas; species Stenotrophomonas maltophilia group sp. Smal17. The sequence goes on along the minus strand of NZ_JASJSU010000010.1, from coordinate 20,871 downwards.
GGCACGCGTGCTGCGTGTACAGAACAAGGTCTTCTACACCATCGGTTCCTCCGGCCATGAGGGCAACGCATTGCTGGCACGCGCCAGCCGGCATACCGATCCGGCGTTCCTGCACTATCGTTCCGGCGCCTTCATGGCCGAGCGTTCGCGGCAGGTGCCGGGCATCGATCCGTTGCGTGATGCCGCGCTGTCCTTCGCCGCCAGCGCCGATGATCCGGCCAGCGGCGGGCGCCACAAGGTGTGGGGCAGCAAGCCGTTGTGGGTGCTGCCGCAGACCTCGACGATCGCCTCGCACCTGCCCAAGGCGCTGGGGACCGCGCTGGCCATCGAGAGTGGCAAGCGGCTGGGGCAGCCGCTGCCGATCCCGGCCGACAGCATCGTGCTGTGCTCGTTCGGTGATGCCTCGGCCAACCATGCCACGGCGCAGACCGCGTTCAACACGGCGATGTGGTCGGCCTACCAGAAGCTGCCGGCACCGGTCCTGTTCGTCTGCGAGGACAACGGGCTGGGCATCTCGGTGAAGACGCCGGACGGCTGGATTGCCGAGCGCTTCAGCCGCCAGCCCGGGCTGGATTATTTCTTCGCCGATGGCCTGGATCTGGCGGTCGGCCACGCCCAGGTGCATGCCGCAGTGGAGCACTGCCGGCGTACCCGGCGGCCGACCTTCCTGCACCTGCGCACCACGCGCCTGATGGGCCATGCCGGCACCGATTTTGAAGTGGAATGGCGCGCGTTGCCGGAGCTGTGCGCGGCCGAGGCACAGGACCCGTTGCTGCGCTCGGCGCAGATCGCGATGGAGTCGGGCTGGATGGATGCCGCCGCCATCGAGGTGGCCTACGAGACCATGCGTGCGCGCTGCATGGCCGCCGCCGCCGAGGCCGAAGGCCGCCCGAAGCTGCAGTCGCTGCAGGACGTGATGGCGCCACTGGCGCCGTACACGCCGGCGGCGGTGCTGGCCGAGGCCCGGCGTGAGGTTGCCGACGAAGCGCGCGAGGCGCTTTACGGCGGTGCCGAGGCGCTGCCGGAGCGGCAGGCACCGCGGCATCTGGCGATCCAGATCAACCACTGCCTGCAGGAGCTGCTGGCCAAGTACCCGCAGAGCCTGCTGTTCGGTGAGGACGTAGCGCAGAAGGGCGGGGTGTATACGGTCAGCAAGGACCTGCTGCGCCGGTTCGGCCCGCGCCGGGTGTTCAACACCCTGCTGGACGAGACCATGATCCTGGGCATGGCCCAGGGCCTGGCCAACATGGGCATGCTGCCGATCCCGGAAATCCAGTACCTGGCCTATCTGCACAACGCCATCGACCAGGTGCGCGGCGAAGCCTGCTCGCTGCAGTTCTTCTCCAACGACCAGTTCCGCAACCCGATGCTGGTGCGGGTGGCCGGGCTGGGCTACCAGAAGGGCTTTGGCGGCCATTTTCACAACGACAACTCGATCACCGCGCTGCGCGACATCCCCGGGCTGGTGGTCGGTTGCCCGTCGCGCGGCGACGATGCGGTGATGATGCTGCGCACGCTGGCCGCGCTGGCGCGGGTGGATGGGCGGGTGGCCGTGTTCCTTGAGCCGATCGCGCTGTACATGAGCAAGGACCTGCACGAAGCGGGCGATGGCCAGTGGTTGTTCGACTACCCGGCGCAGGGCCAGGCGCTGGTGCCGGGCGAGGGCCGGGTCTACGCCGCCGACGCCGGGGACCTGGTGGTCTTCACCTATGGCAACGGCGTGCCGATGGCGCTGCGTGCGGCGCGCGCGATCGAGCAGCAGCTGGGCTGGCAGGTGCGGGTGGTCGACCTGCGCTGGCTGGTGCCACTGGATGCCGCCTTCATCGCCACACAGGCCGCCAGTGCCCGGCGGGTGCTGGTGCTGGACGAGGGGCGGCACAGCGGCGGGGTGGGCGAGGGCGTGGTCACCGCGCTGGTCGAGGCCGGCTTCGGCCACCTGCCGCTGCGCCGGGTCTGCGGTGCCGATACCTATACCCCGCTGGCGGGGGCAGCAATGTTCGGGCTTCCAAGCGACAATGCAGTGATTGGCGCCGCCCTTGAACTGGCGCAGGAACCCTGATGCATGTGTGGATTGGCGGGAATGTTGTTGCCGGCGCCGGTGGCGTCGGCCGAGGTGCTGCAGGCGCAGGTGCTGGCCATGGGCGAGGCACTGCACCACCGCGGGCCGGATGATGGTGGCCGCTGGGTCGATGCCGGGGCCGGCATCGCGCTGGCGCACCGCCGCCTGAGCATTCTCGACCTGTCCCCGCTGGGCCACCAGCCGATGGCCTCGGCCGACGGTCGCTATGTGATGGCCTACAACGGCGAGGTCTACAACTTCGCCGCGCTGCGCGCCGAGCTGGAACCGCTGGGCCACGCCTTCCGCGGCCACTCCGACACCGAAGTCCTGCTGGCAGCGATCCTGCAGTGGGGCTTTGAAGACACCCTGCAGCGTTGCAACGGCATGTTCGCGATCGCCCTGTGGGACCGGCAGGAACAGTGCCTGTGGCTGGCCCGCGACCGTGTCGGCAAGAAGCCGCTGTACTACGGCTGGGCCGGCGACACGCTGGTGTTCGGTTCCGAACTGAAGGCGCTGTGGCAGCATCCGGCGTTCGACAACGACATCGACCGCGATGCGCTGACCCTGCTGCTGCGGCTGGACTACATCCCGGCACCGCACAGCATCCACCAGCGCTGCTACAAGCTGATGCCAGGCCGCGTACTGCGCCTGGATGCAGCGACCGTGGCGGCCGGTGCGGCCGCGCACCGCCCGGAGCAGGCGCAACGTCCTTTCTGGGATGCGCGCGCGCGCATGCAGGCGGCGTTGGCGGCGCCGTTCCAGGGTCGTATCGAAGAGGCCGAGGAACAGCTGGATGGCCTGCTTCGCGATGCGGTGGCGCTGCGCATGGTGGCCGACGTTCCGGTAGGCGTGTTCCTGTCCGGCGGCACCGATTCGTCGCTGGTGGCGGCGCTGATGCAGGCCCAGAGCGGGCAGCCGGTGCACAGCTTCAGCATCGGTTTCACCGGTTCGGGCCACGACGAGGCGCCGCTGGCCAGGGAGCTGGCGACGCACCTGGGCTGCGACCACACCGAGTTGTATGTCAGCGGTGCCGACGCGCTGGCGGTGGTGCCGCAGTTGCCGGCGATGTTCGACGAGCCCTTCGCCGATGCCTCGCAGGTGCCGACCGCGCTGGTCGCGCGCCTGGCCCGGCAGGGCGTAACGGTGGCGCTGTCCGGTGACGGCGGCGATGAACTGTTCTTCGGCTACACCCGTTATGTGCGCGCGCTGCGCAACTGGCAGATGCTGGGACGCGTGCCGGGGCCGCTGCGGCGCTGGATGGGAGCGCGTTCGCAGCAGCAGGGCGAGGCCTCGCGTACCGGTGGCCTGGCCGCACTGCTGGCCGAGTCCGGCGCGCGCGGTATCGGCGATGTGTACCGCAACCGCATCTCGCGCTGGCGCGACCCGGCCGCAGCGGTACCGGGGGCGCAGGCGGCGGGCAGCTTCTATGACCTGGCCGACCCGCTGCACGGCGCCGGCACGCCGGCCGACGCGATGATGCTGGCCGATTACGTGACCTACCTGCCGGATGACCTGCTGTGCAAGGTCGACCGCACCTCGATGGCGGTCAGCCTGGAAGCGCGCGCGCCGTTGCTGGACTGGCGCGTGGCCGAGTTCGCGTGGTCGCTGCCGCTGGGCTTCAAGCGCAGTGAAACCACCAGCAAGGTGCTGCTCAAGCGTGTTCTTGGCCGCTACGTGCCGCAGTCGATGGTGCACCGGCCCAAGCGCGGTTTCGGTGCGCCGGTCAGCGATTGGCTGAAGGGCGACCTGCGGCCGTGGGCCGAGGATCTGCTGCAGCCGGCTCGATTGGAACGCGAAGGCGTGCTGTCGGCGGCGGCGGTGCAGCCGCTGTGGCAGCAGTTTCTCGGCGGGCAGCGCAAGTGGCATACCCACCTGTGGAACGTGCTGATGTTCCAGGCCTGGCAGGCGCATTGGCGGCAGGTGCGGGCGGGCGTGACCGGCCGCTGATCTTCACCGGGGCGCACGGGGCCGGCGACTAGGCTGGGCGTCCCGCACCGTGAGGAGTATGTCCCGATGTCCATCCCCACCATCGCCGTGTTCGTCGGCAGCCTGCGCAAGGACTCCTGCAACCGCAAGCTGGCCCATGCGCTGGAGAAGATCGCCGGCCAGCGAGCACGCTTCCAGTACGTGCAGATCGGCGACCTGCCGCTGTATGACCAGGACTTCGATGGACACTATCCGCCGCAGGGCACGCGGCTGAAGGACCAGGTCCGCGCCGCCGACGCGGTGCTGTTCGTGACCCCGGAATACAACCGGTCGGTGCCGGGCGTGCTGAAGAACGCCATCGACATCGGCTCGCGACCGTATGGTGACAGTGCGTTTGCCGGCAAGCCGGCGGCGGTGATCGGCGCCTCCATCGGCCAGATCGGCACCGCCGTGGCCCAGCAGCACCTGCGCAACAGCCTGGCCTTCCTCGACATGCACGTGCTCGGCCAGCCCGAGGCGTTCATCCACTTCAAGGACGGCCTGATCGATGCCGACGGCACGGTCCACAACGAGGGCACGCAGAAATTCCTGCAGGGCTACGTGGACCGGTTCCTGTCGCTGATCGCGGTGCACGTCAAGGGCGATTGACGCCAGCGGCGGTCGCCCCCATCTGCGATAATGGCCTGCTCGGGTGCCGCAATGGCACCCGTCGCAGGCAGCGCGACGCCCCCACGCCAGTCTGGCCAGGCACCGGCGGATATCCCCCGTTTCTCCACGGCTTATCCACAGGCTTGTCCATGGCCGCCGGGGTCGGCGCATGCCTACACTCGTCTGGTCCACTTTTGCAGGAAACACCGCAGCATGTCCGCCCGTTCCGGCTTCCGTTCCAACCGCAGAGAGCGCGGCGATGGTTTTGATCGTGATCGCGATGAATCGCGCATCGATCAGCTGCGGGTACCGCCGCATTCGGTGGAGGCCGAGCAGGCGGTGCTGGGTGGCCTGATGCTGGCGCCGGAGGCGTATGACCGGGTCAACGACCAGCTGACCGAAGGCGATTTCTACCGCCGCGATCACCAGATGATCTACCGCGCGATCCGTGAGCTGTCCGAGCGCGAACGGCCGTTCGACGCGGTCACCCTGGGCGAGTGGTTCGAATCGCAGGGCAAGCTGGAGCTGGTCGGCGACGGCGCCTACCTGATCGAGCTGGCCAGCACTACGCCGTCGGCGGCCAACATCGTGGCCTACGCCGAGATCGTGCGTGACAAGGCGGTGCTGCGGCAGCTGATCCAGGTCGGTACCGACATCGTCAACGACGGTTTCCAGCCCGAGGGCCGTGACAGCAGCGAGCTGTTGGCTTCGGCGGAAAAGAGCGTGTTCGCCATCGCCGAGCAGGGCGCACGTGGCCGTACCGATTTCGTGGCGATGCCCGGCGCCCTGAAGGACGCGTTCGAGGAACTGCGCAACCGCTTCGAGAACGGCGGCAACATCACCGGCCTGCCGACCGGCTACAACGACTTCGATGCGATGACCGCCGGCCTGCAGCCGACCGACCTGATCATCCTCGCCGCGCGCCCGGCCATGGGCAAGACCACCTTCGCGCTGAACATCGCCGAGTACGCGGCGATCAAGTCGAAGAAGGGGGTGGCGGTGTTCTCGATGGAAATGTCGGCCTCGCAGCTGGCGATGCGCTTGATTTCCTCCAACGGCCGCATCAACGCGCAGCGCCTGCGTACCGGCCAGCTGGAAGACGAGGACTGGAGCCGCGTCACCAGTGCGATCAAGATGCTGAAGGAAACCAAGATCTTCATCGACGATACGCCGGGCGTGTCGCCGGAAGTGCTGCGCTCCAAGTGCCGCCGCCTCAAGCGCGAGCACGACCTGGGCCTGGTGGTGATCGACTACCTGCAGCTGATGAGCGTGCCCGGCAACAGCGAAAACCGCGCGACCGAAATTTCGGAAATCTCGCGTTCGCTGAAGGGCCTGGCCAAGGAACTGCACGTGCCGGTGATTGCGCTGTCCCAGCTCAACCGCTCGCTGGAAACGCGTACAGACAAGCGCCCGGTGATGGCCGACCTTCGCGAATCGGGCGCAATCGAGCAGGACGCGGACATGATCGTGTTCATCTACCGCGACGACTACTACAACAAGGAAAACTCGCCGGACAAGGGCCTGGCCGAGATCATCATCGGCAAGCACCGTGGTGGCCCGACCGGCTCGTGCAAGCTGAAGTTCTTCGGCGAGTACACGCGTTTCGACAACCTGGCCCACGACTCGGTCGGTTCGTTCGAATAACCATAGTGCCGGCCGCTGGCCGGCAACCGCCCCACGGCCTGCAGACCATCCGCAACGCCAAACTTCCGTACGTGGCGTGTAAATGACATGTAACGCGCCGCTTCTACGATTCCGCCGCTGCTGCCCTTTCGACGCCGCCCTTCGGCGTCCAGCGTGCCCAAGGAATCCGCCCCCATGCCGTCCCACGCTCCGCTTCGCCGCAACCTGCTGGCCCTGCTGGTCTGTGCTTCGCTGCCGTCGCTGGCCGCTGCTGAAACCGCTCCCGCCACCGACGCGCAGTCGGCCACCACGCTCGATTCGATCTCGGTGATCGGCCGCGGCGAAGCCCGCCAGGTGCAGCGCGTGACCGCCGAGGACATGAAGGTGCTGCCGCCCGGCGCCAATCCGCTGAAGCTGCTCGCGACCAAGCCGGGCGTGCATTTCGAATCGGCCGATGCCACCGGCGCCTACGAATGGTCCACCACCATCAGCCTGCGCGGCTTCAACCAGAATCGCCTCGGCTACACCCTCGATGGCATTCCGCTGGGCAACATGGCCTATGGCAACAGCAACGGCCTGCACATCAGCCGCGCGGTGATCAGCGAGAACCTCGGCGGTGCCGAAGTCTCCACCGGTATCGGCGCGCTGGGTACCCCGTCCACCAGCAACCTCGGTGGCGTGTTCCAGTTCTATTCGATCGATCCGTCCACCGAATATGGCGTGGTGCTGGCGCAGGGCTTCGGCAGCGACAGTGCACGCCGCAGTTATGCGCGCCTGGAGACCGGTGAGCACCAGGGCTTCGCCGCCTACCTGTCCGGCGTGTACTCCGAGGGCGACAAGTGGAAGGGCAAGGGCTCGCAGGAGCTGAAGCAGTTCAACAGCAAGGCGACCTACAACTTCGGCACGGACAGCAAGATCACCGCGTTGTTCAACGTCTCGCGGCGCGTCGAAGCGGACTACCAGGACCTGTCGCTGGAGATGATCGACCGCCTCGGCTGGGACTGGGACAACTACGCGCCGGATTGGGATCGCGCGGTCGCCGCCGCACGTGGCACATTCAGCGGCGGCGTCAACAGCCCGTGGGATGCGTACTACTCCGGCCATGGCCTGCGCAACGATGACCTGTCCAGCATCGCCGGTGATTTCGGCCTGAACGAATCGATGCGGCTGAAGGTCAACGTCTACAACCACAGCAACCGTGGCCAGGGCCACTGGTTCAGCCCGTCCAATCCGTCCAATCCGGGCACCAGCCGCGAGATCCCGATCTCGATCCGCACCACCGAGTACGCGATCGACCGCACTGGCGTGACCTCGGCATTCACCTGGAATGTCGGCGGCCACGAACTCGAAGCCGGCCTCTGGTACGAGGACAACGGCCACAGCGTGCAGCGCAACTTCTACTACATCGACGGCCCGGTCACCGACGACTTCTTCCTGCGCAATCCGGACCAGCGCGTGTGGCACCAGCGCTACACCACCATCACCCGCCAGTTCTACGTGCAGGACCGCTTCCGCCTGTTCGATGACCGCCTGACCATCGACATCGGTGCGAAGTCGCCGCACACCCGCACCAGCGTGCGCACGCCGCTGGGCAGCTATGCCAACAACAGCAGCCTGACCGCAAGGAAGGGCTTCCTGCCGCAGGCCGGCTTCAACTTCAAGCTCAACGAAGGCAACGAGATCTTCGGTTCGTTCGCCAAGAACATCGCGGCCTATGCGCTGGGCGTGGGCAGCCCGTTCAACGTGCCGCAGGCCGCGTTCGATGCCAGCGCGCAGAACCTGAAGCCGGAGCAGTCGCGCACGCTGGAGCTGGGCTGGCGTGGCTACGGCCAGGGCTATGAAGCCTCGGTCGCGGTGTATGACGTGAAGTTCGACAACCGCCTGCTGGCGATCGCCCAATGCGTGGGCATCCTCGGCTGCCCGGCGCTGTTCTCGAACGTGGGTTCGGTGACCAGCCGCGGCGCCGAGGCGACCCTGCAGCTGAAGCCGATGCAGGACCTGGCCTGGTCCAACGCGCTGTCGTGGAATGACAGCACCTACGACAACGACTACGTGAACAACGGCGTGGTGCCGACCCGCGGCAAGAAGACCGTCGACACCCCGGAATGGATGTTCGCCAGCACCCTGGCGTGGACCCCGGGCCCGTGGGACATGCGCCTGTCGGCCAACCATGTCGGCAAGCGCTACGTGACCTACACCAACGATGTGTCGGTGCCGAGCTACTGGCTGGTCAATGCCTCGGTGGCCTATGACTTCGGCACGCTGGGCCCAGCGCAGAACCTGACCGTGGCGTTGAACCTGACGAACCTCACCGACAAGCGCTACCTGTCGTCGATCAACACCAACGGCACCTACGCCGCCGACCCGACCCGCAGCCTGGCGACCATGCAGGTCGGCGCGCCGCGGCAGGTGATGGCCACCGCAACCGTGCGCTTCTGATGCGCGGTCCTGTCGATCCGGAAAGCCGTCGTCGTCTGCTGCGCATGGCGTGGCAGGGCACGGGGGCGGCGATCGCGCTGGCGGCGATGCCGGGGCTGGCCACGGCCGGCCCACGGCCGCGGCTGGGGCGTGATCCGTTCACCCTCGGCATTGCCGCCGGCGATCCGGATCCGCAGGGAGCCGTGTTGTGGACGCGGTTGGCCCCGGACCCGCTCAACGGCGGCGGCATGCCGTCGCGGGCGGTGCCGGTGCGCTGGTTCGTGGCTGAAGACCCGGGCATGCGCCGGCTGGTGCAGCGTGGCGTTGCCGCCGCGGTGCCGGAGCTGGCCCATTCGGTGCACGTGGAGGTCAATGGCCTGCGCCCGGGCCGCGACTATTACTATCGATTCGCCTGCGATGGCGATGAGGAAAGCGCGGTCGGCCACTTCCGCACCGCGCCGCTGCTGGACATGCAACTTCGGCAGCTGCGGCTGGCGCTGTGCACCTGCCAGGCCTGGAACAGTGGCTACTATCCGGTGCTGCGTGACATCGCACAGAGCGATGTCGACCTGGTGCTGCATGCCGGTGACTACCTGTACGAATACAGCCCGCTGCAGAACGCACGCGGGCGCACGCTGGATGCCGAGCGCTTCAGCGGCGAGACGGTCAGCCTGGAGCGCTACCGTGACCAGTACGCGCTGTACAAGCTCGATCCGGATCTGCAGGCTGCGCACGCCGCACACGCGTTCGCGGTGATCTGGGATGACCACGAGGTGCAGAACGATTACTCCGGCATCCACCCGGAAAAGCCCGGCGTGTCGACCGAGGACTTCATCGTGCGCCGTGCGGCGGCCTACCGCGCGTTCTACGAACACCTGCCGATGCGCAGCGCGCCGTCGGGTAATGGTGGCCTGCGCGTGCACCGTCGCCTGCGCTACGGCGATCTGGCACAGCTGACCCTGCTCGACTGCCGCCAGTTCCGCCCGGCCAATCCCTGTGGCGTCGGTGAATCACCACGCTGTGATGCCGCACTGGACCCGCGCATGAGCATGCTCGGTGCAGGCCAGGAAGCGTGGTTCGCGCAGTCGATGGCCGCCGCACGGGGCACGCGCTGGAACGTGGTGGTGCAGCAGCTGCTGATGGCGCAGCTGCGGCTGGACGGCGGCACGCCGCGCGAGCGTTTCTGGAACGACGCCTGGGATGGCTATCCCGCTGCCCGCAAACGCTTGCTGCAGGCGCTGCAGGCAGGCGGGCAGGGCAACGCCATCGTGCTCGGTGGCGACTGGCATTCCACCTTCGTCAACGACCTGAAGCTGGATTTCGACACGGCCGATGTCCCGGTGGTGGCCACCGAGTTCATTGCCCCGGCGATCAGCAGTGGCGGCGACGATACGCCCTATGGCCCGTACTACGGTCCATCAATTCCGCAGAACCCGCATATCCGCTATTTCGATGGTGATCGCCGTGGCTGGTGGAAGCTGCAGCTGAACCGGCAGACCGTGGACGCCGAGCTGCGCTTCGCCGACAGCGTGCTGCGTGCGGATGCGCCGGTACGCACGGCCGCCCGCTTCCAGGTGACCCATGGCCGCCCGGGCGCACTGCCGGTGTGAATCCGTTCGGTAGTGCCGGCCGCTGGCCGGCAACCTCCTGAATCTCCGGTTTCCCCACCACCGGTTTCATCGCCCCCAGCCCGGTTTCGTCGCAAACCGTTTGCGGGCAGCGAGGGTGGGGCGCCATGGTGTCCACAGGCGGCAGGGTGCCGCCCAAGGAGACCGTGATGAAGACCCTGTTTGCGCTCGGTGTGTGGTGCCTGCTGTTCGTGCTGTGCTGGCCGCTGGCGATCCTCGCCCTGATCGCCTGGCCGTTCGTGTGGCTGCTGAGCCTGCCATTCCGCCTGGTCGGCATCACCTTCTCGGCGCTGTTCGCGTTCCTGCGCGCGCTGTTCATGCTGCCGGCACGCCTGCTCGGTGGCGGCCCGGTGGCCGCATGAGGGCGCTGCTGTTGGCCGCGCTGGCGCAGGTCGCGCTGCCCGCACTCGCTACACCGGCGGTGCCGCCGTCGTCTGCCTGGCTCGAGCGCCAGCAGACCGCGGCCGCCGACGAAGCGGATGCCGCAGCGGCGGCGACACCGAAAGCCCGGGAGCGCTGCCGGGTGGTGAAGGAATGGAAGGCCGGCGATACGGTTGTGCAGCACAAGGTCTGCGACGACCCACCGAAGAAGCCGGCTGGAAAGGTGTAGCGCGGAGCCCATGCCCGGCTGCTCTCCAAAACGGCCAGATCACGCAGGGGCGCGGCCTTGCATCATGCCGCCTCGGCACGCAGCGCTGCCTGCACGGCCGGTCGCGCGTTGACCCTGCGGGTGTAGGCCGGCAGCGCCGGCCACGCCGCCAGATCGATGGAGAAGAAGCGGCACCAGCCAAGCACCGTGAACAGATAGGCATCGACCACGCTGAAGCTTGAACCCATCAGGAAATCCTGTTGTGCCAGGGTTTCCTGCAGCAGATCGAAGCGCTTGAAGAGTTTTGCACGGAAGAATGCCTTGGCCTCTTCCGTCAGTGCGGCACTGAACAGCGGTGCCGAACCGGCATGGATTTCGCTGGTGACAAAGTTCAACCACTCCTGCAGTCGTACCCGCTCCCAGCTGCCGACGGGCGGGGCCAGCGCGCATTCGGGTTTCAGGTCGGCCAGGAACTGGACGATCGCCGGGCCTTCGGTCAGCACCTGGCCGTCGTCCAGCTCCAGCGCGGCAACGTATCCCTTGCGGTTGATCGTACGGAAATCGCGGCCATCGGCGGTCTGCCTGGTCGCGTTGTCGACCTTGACCAGTTCGAACGGGAGGCCGAGCTCGCGCAGCACGATATGCGGCGACAGCGAGCAGGTGTAGGGCGCGTAATACAGCTTCATGGACGGTCTCGAGAGGGAAGAGCGGCTGGGACAGCCGATGCAGGGCAGTCTGCTGGCCCGGCGATATCCGGTAAAATCAATCTTCGATTTCCATTCCATAAGCTGGGCTACTGCCTGCCATGATGAATCTTGCCCATTGGCGCCTGCTGGTTGCCGTGGCCGACGAGGGAACCATCTCGCGCGGCGCCGATCGCGTCGGCATCAGCCAATCCGGTGCCAGCCAGGCGCTGGCCCAGTTGGAGGCCTCGCTGGGCTTTGCGGTCTTCGTACGTGAGCGGCGTCAGGTGGAGATCACCGCGCTGGGGCAGCGAGTGCTCGAACACGCACGCAGCATGCTGGGCGGCCTGCAGGCCATCCGCGCGCTGGCCGACGATAGCCGGGGGGTGAGTGGAGTCCGCATCCGCCTGGCCAGCTTTCCTTCGATCATCTCGGGCGTGTTGCCCCCGCTGTTGCGTGATTTCCGACGGCGTCACCCGGGCATCGAGGTGGTGACCGTGGAAGGTACCGACGTGGAGGTCGAGCACTGGCTGGCAGCCGGCATGGTCGATGTCGGGGTGGTGATGAACCCCGCTGCTGATCGAGACCCGCTGGCACTGGGCAGCGATGAGTGGATGGCGGTGCTGCCGCAGGCGCATCCGCTGGGGCGTCGCGCCACCGGGGGCGGGGTGGCGCTGAGCGAGCTGGCGGGCGAACCCTTCATCCTTGCAACGGGCGGCTGTACGGTGAATGGTCAGCGCCTGATGAGTGACGCTGGCCTGGAAATGGCGGACGTACGGGTGACCGTGCGCGACTGGGCCAGTGCCTGCGTACTGGTCCGCGAAGGGCTGGGTGTTTCGCTGGTGCCCGAATCCACGCTGCCTGGGGACCGGCATGGCCTGCGGGTGATGCCGCTACGGCCGCTCATCCAGCGGGTGTTCGGTCTTGTCAGTTCGGATGCCGGAAAGGCATCGCGGGCGACCCAGCTGTTGCTGGACGAGCTGCGCGGCCAATGAAAAACCCCGCCGAGGCGGGGTTTTTTGATTGCTGGAGTGTGCCGGCCAGCGGCCGGCACTGTCAGCGAACGATCAGTTCGCCTTGTGGATGGCGCGCTTGCTGACCGCCATCGCCGCGTCGTGGATCACTTCCGACAGCGACGGGTGGGCGTGGCAGATGCGGGCCAGGTCATCGGCCGAGCCGCTGAACTCCATGGTCAGCACGCCTTCGTGCACCAGCTCGGAGACGTTGGCGCCGACCAGGTGCATGCCGAGGATGCGGTCGGTCTCGGCGTGGGCCAGGATCTTCACGAAACCTGCCGGCTCGATCATCGCCACGGCACGGCCGTTGGCGGCGAACGGGAAGCTGCCGGCCTTGTACGGAATGCCTTCGGCCTTCAGCTGGGCTTCGGTCTTGCCGACCCAGGCCAGTTCCGGCTCGGTGTAGATGACCCACGGAATGGTGTCGAAGTTGACGTGGCCCGGCAGGCCGGCGATCAGCTCAGCCACCGCGATGCCTTCCTCGAAGCCCTTGTGCGCCAGCATCGGGCCGCGCACGCAGTCGCCGACCGCCCACACGCCGTTGACGCCGGTGTGGCAGTGCGCGTCGACTTCGATCTGGCCGCGCTCGTTGATCTTGACGCCGGTGCCTTCAGCCAGCAGGCCCTTGGTGGCGGCGCGACGGCCAACGGCCACCAGCAGCTTGTCCACGGTCAGGGTCTTTTCGCCTTCGCTGTCGGTGTAGGTGACAACGACTTCCTTCTTCTTGCCCTTGCCGGTGATCTCGGTCTTGGAGACCTTGGCACCCAGGCGGATGTCCAGGCCCTGCTTCTTGAATTCCTTGGCAGCGGTCTTGGCCACTTCGGCGTCGGCCACGGCCAGGAACTCCGGCAGAGCTTCCAGGATGGTGACTTCAGCGCCCAGGCGCTTCCACACGCTGCCCAGTTCCAGGCCGATCACGCCGGCGCCGATCACCGCCAGGCGGTTCGGCACTTCGGTGAAGTCCAGGCCGCCGACGTTGTCGACGATGGTCTCGCCGTCGAACTTGGCGAACGGCAGTTCGATCGAATCCGAACCGGCGGCGATGATCACGTTGGTGCCCTTCAGCTCGACGATGGAACCATCATGCTGGGTGACCTTGACCACGTTGCCCGGCTGCAGTTCGCCGAAGCCGTAGTAGGCGGCGACCTTGTTGGCCTTGAACAGCATGCCGATGCCGCCGGTGAACTGCTTGACGATCTTGTCCTTGCGGCCAACCATCGCCTCGACGTCGATCTTGGCATCCTTGAAGCTGATGCCATGGTCGCCAAAGATGTGGCCCATGTTCCAGAACTGGCGCGAGGAATCCAGCAGCGCCTTGGACGGGATGCAGCCCACGCGCAGGCAGGTGCCACCCAGGGCCGGCTTGCCGTCCTTGCCCAGCGCTGCGTCGATGCAGGCGGTCTTCAGGCCCAGCTGTGCCGCGCGGATGGCAGCGTGGTAACCGGCCGGGCCGGCACCGATGACGACGACGTCGAATTGTTCAGCCATTGAATTATTCCTTGATGCATTACCAGAACCCCTCCGCGCGGGCGCGGAGGGGCGGGAGGTGTCTTACAGGCCGAACAGCATGCGGCCCGGGTTTTCCAGCTGGTTCTTGATGTCCACCAGGAACTGCACCGAGTCCTTGCCGTCGATGATGCGGTGGTCGTAGGACAGCGCCAGGTACATCATCGGCGCGATCACGACCTGGCCGTTCTGGGCGATCGGACGCTCCTTGATGGCGTGCATGCCCAGGATGGCGCTCTGCGGCGGGTTGATGATCGGGGTCGACAGCAGCGAACCGAAGGTGCCGCCGTTGGTCACGGTGAAGGTGCCACCCTGCAGTTCTTCCAGGCTCAGCTTGCCGTCACGCGCCTTCTTGGCGTAGTCGGCGATGGTCTTCTCGATGTCGGCGAACGACATGCGCTCGACGTTGCGCAGGACCGGGGTGACCAGGCCCTTCTCGGTCGAGACGGCGATCGAGATGTCCGAGTAGCCGTGGTAGATGATGTCGTCGCCGTCGATCGAGGCGTTGACCAGCGGGAAGCGCTGCAGCGCGTTGGCAGCGGCCTTCACGAAGAAGCTCATGAAGCCCAGCTTGATGCCGTGGGCCTTGACGAACTCGTCCTGCAGTTCCTTGCGCGCCGCCGACACCTTGGACAGGTCGACTTCGTTGAAGGTGGTCAGCATGGCGGTCGAGTTCTTCGACTCCATCAGGCGCTCGGCGATGCGCTTGCGGATGCGGGTCATCGGCACGCGCTCTTCCGGACGTGCGCCACCGGCCTTGCCGGCGCCGCCGTTGCGGGCGAAGTTGACGATGTCTTCCTTGGTCACGGCGCCGCGGCGGCCGGTGCCGTCGACGTCGGCCGGGTTCACGCCTTCAGTGATGGCGGTGAAGCGGGCGCCCGGCGGCAGCGCGTCGGCGGCCGACTTGGCAGCCGGGGCCGGAGCGGCAGCAGCGGCCGGAGCCGCAGCGGCCGGCGCGGCCTCTGCCTTCTTCTCTTCAGCGGCCGGGGCCGGGGCAGCGGCCACGGCGCCTTCTTCGATGATCGCCACGACCTGGCTGGAGGTCACGGTCGAGCCTTCGGCGAACTTGATTTCCTTGAGCACGCCGTCGACCGGCGACGGCACTTCCAGGACGACCTTGTCGGTTTCCAGGTCAAGCAGGTTTTCGTCGCGCTTGACGGCGTCGCCCACCTTCTTGTGCCAGGTGGCGATGGTGCCGTCAGCGACGGATTCGGGCAGTACCGGGGCTTTGACTTCGGTGGCCATTGCGGGAGCTTCCTGGTTTGTCTTCTAAATAGGGGGAGGATTATTCAGCGAACGTGTCGTTGAACGGGTTGACCAGTGCATCGGCGACCAGCTGCTGCTGTTCGCGGACATGGTCAGCCATGTGACCGGCAGCCGGCGAAGCCGAACGTGCGCGACCGGCGTAGTGCAGGTTCTGGCCATCGGCCAGGCAGAACTGCAGGTGGTGGCGGATCTGGTACCACGCACCCTGGTTCTGCGGTTCTTCCTGCGTCCACACCACGTCGGTGGCCTTGCCGTACTTCTTCAGTTCGGCGGCCAGCAGCGCACGCGGGAACGGATACAGCTGCTCCACGCGGATGATCGCCACGTCGTCCTGGCCACGCTTGGTCTGGTCTTCCAGCAGGTCGTAGTAGACCTTGCCCGAGCACAGCACCACGCGCTTGACCTTCTTGGCATCGGCGTTGGCGTCGCCGATCAGGTGCTGGAACTCGCCGTTGGCCAGTTCGTCCAGGGTCGACACGGCCAGCTTGTGGCGCAGCAGCGACTTCGGCGACATCACCACCAGCGGCTTGCGGGTGGTCAGGTGCAGCTGGCGACGCAGCATGTGGAAGGCCTGTGCCGGGGTCGACGGCACCACCACCAGCATGTTCTCCAGCGCGCACAGCTGCAGGAAGCGCTCCAGGCGCGCCGAGCTGTGTTCCGGGCCTTGCCCTTCATAACCATGCGGCAGCAGCAGGGTCAGGCCGGAGATACGGCCCCACTTGGCTTCACCGGCAGCGATGAACTGGTCGATCACCACCTGGGCGCCGTTGGCGAAGTCGCCGAACTGGCCTTCCCAGATGCACAACGTGTTCGGATCGGTGGTGGAGAAGCCGTACTCATAGGCCATCACCGCTTCTTCGCTCAGCAGCGAGTCGATGACGGTGGCCTTTTCCGGAGAATCCACCAGCTGCCGCAGCGGCATGTAGTAGTTGTCGGTCTTCTGGTCGTGCAGGATCGCGTGGCGGTGCGTGAACGTACCGCGGCCGACGTCCTGGCCGACCAGGCGCAGTGCATGGCCTTCGTCGAGCAGGGTGGCGTAGGCCAGGTTCTCGGCAAAGCCCCAGTCGCCCGGGATCTCGCCGGCAGCCATCTTGCGACGGTCGTCGTAGACCTTGGCCACGCGCGAGTGCAGCTGCACTTCGTCCGGCACGGTGTTGATCAGCTTGGCCAGCTCGACCAGCTTGTTCTTCTCGACCTTGGTCGAGACCGGATCGGACAGCTTGCCTTCCAGCAGCTTCGGCCAATCGACGAACAGCGGGCTGCTCGGCGGGGTCTTCTCGACCTTGGCCAGCTCGGTGGTCACTTCACCGGCGTCCAGCTTCTCGCGGTAGGCATCGACCATCGCCTTGCCGGCGCCGGCGGCGATCACGCCCGCCTTTTCCAGCTGCTCGGCGTACATCTCGCGGGTGGTGGCGTGCTTGCGGATCACCTGGTACATCAGCGGCTGGGTGATCGCCGGCTCGTCGGCCTCGTTGTGGCCCCAACGGCGGTAGCACATCAGGTCGATGACCACGTCCTTGGCGAACGTCTGGCGGAACTCGAAGGCCAGCTGTGCGGCAAACACCACCGCTTCCGGATCATCGCCGTTCACGTGCAGCACCGGGGCGGCGATCATCTTCGCCACGTCGGTGGCGTAGCGCGTGGAGCGCGTATCCAGCGGGTTGGAGGTGGTGAAGCCGACCTGGTTGTTGACCACGATGTGCACGGTGCCGCCGACGGCGAAGCCGCGCGCCTGCGACATCTGGAACAGCTCCATGACCACGCCCTGGCCGGAGAAGGCCGCGTCGCCGTGGATCAGGATCGGCATGACCTGCTTGCGCGCGGTGTCCTTGCGGCGCTCCTGGCGCGAACGCACGGAACCGGCCACGACCGGGTCGGCGATTTCCAGGTGCGACGGGTTGAACGCCAGCGCCAGGTGCACCGGGCCGCCGTCGGTGGCGACGTCGGCCGAGAAGCCCATGTGGTACTTCACGTCACCGGCCGAGGCGTGCTCGTCGTGCTCGAACTTGCCTTCGAATTCGTCGAACAGCTTGCGCGGGTTCTTGCCCAGGGTGTTGACCAGCACGTTCAGGCGGCCACGGTGGGCCATGCCGATCACCACGTCCTTGACGCCATCCTTGCCGGCGCTGCGGATGATGGTGTCCATCATCGGGATCAGCGAGTCGCCGCCTTCCAGCGAGAAGCGCTTCTGGCCGACGTACTTGGTGTGCAGGTAGCGTTCCAGGCCTTCGGCCGCGGTCAGGCGCTCCAGGGTGCGGCGCTGGGTGTCAGCGTCCAGCTGGTAGTTGCCACCGGCCGCTTCCAGCTTCTTGTAGATCCACTGGCGCTGCTCGACCTCGGAGATGTGCATGAACTCCGCACCGATCGAGCCGGTGTAGGTCGCCTTCAGGCGCGCCAGCAGGTCGCGCAGCTTCATGCGCGGCTGGCCACCGACGCCGCCGGTGCTGAATTCGCTGTTGAGGTCGCCATCGGACAGGCTGTGGAACGGCAGGCCCAGGTCCGGGGTGTTGACCGGCGTGGTCAGGCCCAGCGGGTCCAGGCGGGCGTCCAGATGGCCGCGCGAGCGGTAGGCGGTGATCAGACGACCGACATTGCGCTCACGCTCGTCGCCCGCACCGTTGCCGGTGCCGGCTTTCAGCGCATCCTTGGCCGCGTCCGCAATGTGGGAGATGACGGCCGAGTGCGGAATGTCACCTGCTTCGCGGCCCTTGAAGCCGTCGAAGTAGGTTTTCCATTTGGGATCGACACTATCCGGGGAGACCAGGTACTGCTCGTACAGGTCCTCGACATAGGAGGCGTTGCCGCCGGCGAGTTGCGAAGATTGCGCAAACTGCTTCAGTTGATTGTCCACGATGGAGGGTGTTGATTCGCTTTGTGGGGTATGGCTTCAGAAGGACCCGGCAGGAAGATGAATAGCCCTGCGCGGGCGCGTTCAAACAGCCAAATTGTACCCCCAACCGGACACGAAGGGGCGCCGCCCGAGGCATCGCAGGTCCACCGGTGCCGCTTCCAGACAGGTTGAGGCAGCCCGCTCCGCTCAGAGGCCGAGCGCGCGAAGTTCGCTGCAATCGCGCGAACGGTCCCAGACACGCTGCAATTGCTGCTCGAACGGCTGCGAACGTGCCGGTAGCGCGATGCCGGCCTCGCCGTCGAGGCGGTGGCCGATCAGACGAAAGTAGAAGTCACCGGCATCGTTGAGCATGCACGCCGAGGCCAGCGCACGGTCGATCGGGTCGGAGACCTCGCGGACCTGGATCACGCTGGGCAGGCGCTGGGCCAGCGCCAGCAGGGGCGCTCCGGCCGAGGCGATCGCTGCCGCATCGTGCACGATCACCCGCAGCTGCTTGTCGTGGCGGGCGGTGACGAAACGGCGCAGGGCGGCCTGCACGGGCGGTGCGTCGAGCAGGCCCGGGTCCAGCTGGCGGCTGTGCAGCCACAGTTGGCGACGGGCGCGATGGACGATGGCGGTGGTGATGTCCACCGCTTCGGCGCGGCTGTCGATGGCGCTGGCCACGCCCAGCCGGCGGCGCATCTGCTGGTGACCGATGCCGGCTTCTTCAAACACATCGCCCTCGGGCAGGAAGCCCTGGCGGGCATAGAACGCCCGGGCCGGCAGCTGGGCGTGCAGATGCAGTTCGGCCAGGCCGAGCCGGCGCCCGGCCTCGACCAGGGCCAGCAGCAGGGCCTCACCCACCCCGTGGCTGCGATGGCTGGCCAGCACCGCCATGCGGCCGATGCGTCCATCCGGGGTCAGCCGGCCGGTGCCGACGGGGTCGCCGTCGGCATCCAGCGCCAGCACATGGGCGCTGACCGGGTCCAGCGCATCGCGTTCCAGCTCGGCGGCGATGCCCTGTTCCTGCACGAACACGCGCTGGCGCACGTCGTGGATCGCGACGTGGGCGTCGGCGTGGCTGACCTGCTGGACCCGGATCATCGCGATGGCTCAGGCGCGGCCGGTCTCGCTGTCGTCTTCCTCGTCGTCCTCGAAGTTGACGATGACTTCGATGCCGTCGTCATGGACGGTCACGGTGTGGACATCGTCGGACACCGCGTCGTCGTCGATCGCGTCCACGCGGTCACGGCCTTCGACCACCTCGCCCAGCACCACGCTGTCCTCGCCGTCGTCCTCGTCTTCGTCTTCGGCGTCATACAGCTCGTTGGGGTCGATCAGCTGGAACACGCCGCCGACCAGCAGCCGCTGGAGCACGGCGCGGCCCTTGTCGGACAGGCCGCGATAGGCCGCGGCGTCGAGCTGCTCGGCACCGGCCAGGCGCTGCGCGTCCTTCACCGGCAGCGCGAAGTCCTGGCCGCTGACGTAGAGGCTGGCACCGCGCTTGGCCCGGCGCCAGGCCAGGCGCGCCCACGGGTGGCGCTGCAGCAGCAGGCCCGACGCCAGGGCCTGGACCACTTCTTCCGCTGCCGGTGCGGCCTGGTGGGCCATCACTTCGCCGGCGGCGCGGTAAGTGGTGATGAAGCGGCCGAACCAGTCGCCCAGCTTGTCCGGGTCGTTCATGCGGATCGCATTGAGGGCGGTGATCACCCGCGCCATCGCCACCGTGTCGATCTCGTTCGGGTCGGCCGGCACCTTCAGGTCGGCATCCTGGTAGCGGATGTTCTCGTCGGCATCGGCGATCAGGGTATCCAGGTAGTCGCTGATCAGCTCGGCCGAGGACGGCGCGCGCATGCCGAACGAGAAGGTCAGGCAGGGGTCTTCAGCCACGCCGTGGTGCGGCACGTTCGGCGGCAGGTACAGCATGTCGCCCGGTGCCAGCACCCAGTCGTGGGTCGGCTTGAACACCTTCAGCAGCTTCAGTTCCACGTCCGGGCGGAAGCCCAGCGGCGGCTGCTTGCCCTTGATCGATTCGCTGGCGTCGATCTGCCAGCGGCGGTGGCCATGGGCCTGCAGCAGGAACACGTCGTACTGGTCGACGTGGGCGCCGACCGAGCCACCGGTGGCGGCGAAGCTGATCATCACGTCATCCATGCGCCAGCGCGGCAGGAAGCTGAAGTGCTCGATCAGGGCACGCACGTCCTTGTCCCACTTGTCCACGTCCTGTACCAGCAGGGTCCAGTCGTGGTCGGGCAGGGCGGGGAAGATGTCTTCCTGGAACGGGCCGGTGCGCACGCGCCAGCCATCCTGGGCCTTGTCATGTTCGATCAGGCGCGCCAGCACGCCTTCCTCGCAGGCCAGGCCCGCTAGGTCTTCCGGTTGCACCGGGGTCTGAAAATCCGGGAAGGCGTTGCGGATCAGCAACGGGCGCTTCTGCCAGAAATCGCGCAGGAAGACGGCCGGGGCCATGCCCAGCGGCTGGCCGGGACGAGCGGTGACTTCGATCAGGGGGGCGGAGGACTTGCGGGCGGCCATGGGGAATCCTTGCAGCGGAAAACGGGAGGGCGGCACGGCGGGCCGCCTGAGGCCTCCATTGTCCGCCGTTCGCTGGGATTGCGCACGTGCGCGGGTTTGTCGCGGGGGTTCCGGCCAACGGCGGAGCCCCTCGTGGCGGGGTGG